>NZ_JBZXVU010000012.1:0-126697 GCF_058892565.1 Hirschia sp.
GAAAGTTTTGAAACTGGATTGCTTGAACATCCACATTATACTAAGCCAAGAAACTGGAAAAATAGACCGACTCCGGAAGTTTTATTGTCCGGAGACCATAAAAAGATAGACAAATGGCGTCTAGATCAGTCTTTGGCGTTGACAAAAGCCCGCAGACCAGATTTATACGCCTCCTTCAAGTTAAACGCAGCGACGAACGCGCGACCGAAAGATAAGAGCTAATACCGATGGCCAACATTATTCAAACTCTCGAAGCTGAAGAGATGCAACGCGTTCTCGGCGACAAGAAAATTCCTGACTTTTCACCAGGCGACACTCTACGTGTTAGTGTGAAGATTAAAGAAGGTGACCGCGAACGTGTTCAGGCGTTCGAAGGTGTATGTATCGCACGCGCAGGCGGCGGCATCCAAGAGAACTTCACAGTTCGCAAACTTTCATTTGGTGAAGGTGTGGAACGTGTATTCCCTGTTGTTTCTCCAATGCTTGAAGGCATTGAAGTGAAACGTAAGGGTAAAGTTAGACGTGCGAAACTTTATTACCTTCGTGGACGTACTGGTAAAGCTGCTCGTATTGTTGAGCGTACAACTGGTCACGGCATTGTGCGTCGTGAGAAAAAAGTAAAAGCTTAGGCTTTGATGCTGGGAAGCTAGCCTTCCTTTAAGAATTTGAAAAAAACGTCGCAAACATGTGTTGCGGCGTTTTTTTTGTGTCTCGATTTACATATTGAGAGTTGCGCCATTTTGGATTCAACGGCTAACCTGCTTGTTTGGGGTTTTGTTGGAGGAATGCATGGCTAATGCTGCAAATGACGAAAAAGTAGGTGGAATACTCGGTTGGGTCGAGCGAACAGGCAATAAACTGCCCGATCCGGTTGTGATATTTCTCTTTCTAGGTCTTATATTGATCGGTATTTCGGTGGCGTGTGCTGGTTTCGGATTGACAGCTCAACACCCCACTCAAATCGGAGCGGATGGAAATCCGGCTATCGTTTCATCTCAAAGTTTGCTGTCTGGTGAAAATATTGCCCGTTTCTGGGTGGAGATGACCACAACATTCTCACACTTCCATCCATTAGGGTATGTACTGGTGGTTATGTTGGGGGCCGGCGTTGCTGAGCGTTCAGGTTTGTTCGGGGCTGCGATGCGTGCAGCATTGGGAAATGCCCCCAAAGTCATTTTAACACCAATGGTTGCTTTGATTGCGATGATTGCTAATCACGCAGCAGATGCAGCTTATGTTGTGATGATCCCGTTGGCAGGGATTATGTTTCATGCGGTGGGGCGCCATCCGGTTGCGGGTATAGCTGCAGCGTTTGCTGGGGTTTCTGGCGGTTTCTCTGCTAACATCCTTCCGGGGCAGTTGGATGTTTTGCTTTTTGGAATCACTGAAGTTGCCGTTGAGGGGTCTCAGCTAGATCCGAATTGGACAATGAATGTGGCAGGTAACTGGTGGTTTATTCTTGTATTGACCTTTATCTATCTGCCGGTCATTTGGTTTGTTACTGATAAAATTATTGAGCCACGTTTGGCAAATACACCTTTTTCAAATGGGATATCAGAAGCTGAAACCGTTGAAGACCCATCAACGCAATTGTCTGTCGATGAGAAAAAAGGATTGGGCAGGGCTGGTTTAGCTTTATTGGCTGTTGTGGCTGTATGGCTCATTATGACCTTTGGTCCCGGTACACCGCTGATAGATGAGGCAGCTTGTCCTGTTGCACTAGAGGCTGAAGGCCAATGTGCTGCTGTTCAACGCTTGTCACCATTCTTCAA
The DNA here is from genome assembly GCF_058892565.1 of Hirschia sp. Lineage (NCBI taxonomy): Bacteria > Pseudomonadati > Pseudomonadota > Alphaproteobacteria > Hyphomonadales > Hyphomonadaceae > Hirschia > Hirschia sp. The sequence goes on from NZ_JBZXVU010000012.1 coordinate 1,773, forward strand.
ATCCCTCGTGGGTGGTTTTATGGTTTTGTTCTTGGGTGCTGGTTGGGCTTATGGAGCAGCAGTTGGCACAGTGAAGAATCACAAAGACCTCGTTGCAATGATGTCTGAAGGCATGAAGGATATGGGATATTATCTCGTATTGGCATTTGCTGCCGCTCACTTTGTGGCTTTGTTCAAATGGTCAAACCTTGGTTTGATTTTCGCTATTCATGGTGCTGCTGGGATTGAGGCCTCTGGTCTGCCATTGCCGATCGCAATGGGTTTGATTGTTATGTTGTCTGCTACGCTGAATCTCTTTGTTGGGTCTGCGAGTGCTAAGTGGGCGCTGTTAGCACCTGTATTGGTGCCAATGCTCATGCTGCTCGGTGTTAGCCCTGAGGGGGCGACAGCGATCTACCGTGTGGGAGATGGTGCGACAAACATTATCACACCACTTATGGTGTATTTCCCACTTGTGCTGATCTTTGCGCAGCGTTGGAATAAAGACTTTGGTTTGGGCTCACTGACCGCGATGATGATTCCATATTCAATCTGGATGCTGATTACAGGATTATTGCTAGTTGTCGCTTGGGTATTCCTAGGTGTGGACTTGGGACCAGGGGCACCGATAACTTATTCATTGCCAGGCTAAATACTTAAAAACGCCGCTCTATGTCAGGGCGGCGTTTTAACTTCGGCTAGAATGTAAGTTTAAGATTAAATCTTTAGATTTGTTGCAATACCAGAATGTGCAGCACTACTTTTAGGAGCTGTTATGGCACCGGCGCGGCCATAGCCTGCGGGTGCGGCACGGGAAGTGGCAACTTCCTCTGTAATCGCACGCACAATGCCTTCAGTGACCTCTTTAGAGGCTGCAAGTGCATTTGCATGACGTTCTGCTAATTTTCCAAACGCTTCTACTTTAGTTTTTAGCTCTTCTTTTTGTCCTTGGCTGGCTTCAGCCAATAATGATGGGTTTTCCCGGATGCTCGCTATTTCAAAACGGTAAGCATGAGCAAGTTTTTCTTTTTCAGCCCAATCTCTGGAAGAAGCATCAAGGCGGTTTTCCTTATGTGCTTCAATCTCTTCAGCCATGAGCGTGCTTAAGCGTTCTGTGAGAGCGATGAGTTGTTCTGCGCGGTCTGCGCCATCACGTGCTGCAATAGCCATGGTTTACTCCTCTAATCCTTGCATTCGCAAAATTTCAACGAGAACTTTGTCAGCAATGCCAACACCACCTGCCGAAGATAATGATTTTGCATATTCTTCTGTGAGCATTGGGCGAAATGCATCTTCTGCCTGCCCGCCACCAAATGGGCCGTCGGTTTCAATCTGATTGAAAATCGGTTGAAGCATTTCCGATAGGAACATTGTTTCAAATTCCTGCGCCATTTCTTCGGCTTTCTCTCGGGTTTGCGCTTCAGTAAAGCGAAAATCCTTAGAAATGCCCATTGATTGAAGAGCGCCTAGGTCAAGTGGTCCTGAAATCGGGTTTGCCATTACATTATCTCGATATCTGCTTGAAGTGCGCCGGATGCTTTAAGAGCTTGCAGGATAGAAATCATATCACGCGGGCTAACGCCCAATGCATTCAGTCCATTGACGAGATCATTAAGTGGAACACTGCCACCTATTAAAGCGAGATCAGCGACATCTTCATTGGCGGCAATATCCGTCTGAGGGATGACAACAGTTTCACCTGCGCCAAATGCATTGGGCTGAGATACTGCTGGCTGTTCAGAAACAGAAATTGTTAAGTTACCTTGAGCAATCGCCACTTGCGACACGCGAACATTTTCACCCATTACAATGATACCGGTCGTTTCATTGATAACGATTCTAGCGGGTTGATCTGGCTCGACTTCTAGGCGTTCTATTTCAGCGAGAAGCATAGACATGCCACCTTGAAAATTTGGTGGACGGTTCAGCGCAACTGTCGCTGGGTCCATTGCGAAGGCGACTGTTGTTCCCATGTAGGAATTGATTACAGATGAAATTCTTGTTGCTGTCGTGAAATCTGGGTTGCGCAGAGATAAGCGCAATTTGTTTTGATTGTTGAGTGCATATGGCACTTCAAGTTCAACGAGCGCACCATTGGGGATGCGCCCATTTGTGGGGACGTTGCGGACAAGTGCAGAACCAGAATCGCCGCCAGCTGCAAATCCACCAACAGCCACTGAGCCTTGCCCCACAGCATAAACCTCTCCATTGGCACCCATTAAAGGAGTTACCAATAACGTTCCACCTTCCAGGCTTTTAGCATCACCCATTGCTGAAACTGTTATGTCAATTCTGGATCCAGCTGTAGAAAATGCTGGCAGACTAGCCGTAACCATCACGGCGGCGACATTTTTTGTATTGAGGGTTTCTTCGCGTGTGTTTACCCCCAGACGCTCAAGCATCGCTTCTAAACTTTGGCGCGTCATCGGGGAGTTTCTAAGACTATCGCCAGAGCCGTTTAGACCGACAACAATCCCATATCCGATAAGTTGGTTGTCACGTACGCCTTCGATATCAACGATGTCTTTCAAACGTGATCCAGCTGCTGCGCCCAAAGAATTGAGCGAGAGTAATAGCGTTAGAAAAAAAGCGCAGAGAATGCGATTCATAACAGCGTCCTTCTTGGTGCTTCGGCATTTGAGAAAGGGCCACAATACAGACCGATATATCAATTACCGTTGCGAATGGTGAATTCGAGGCTATTTTGGCCTAGAACCCAAAACAAAGACTTAATATTTATGTTTTTTTTTAAGTTAGTATTAGGAACACTTTAACTCTTTGGTAGGATTCTAATCACCTATGCGGGAGCTCCAAAAAATGCGCGTTTCACGTCCAGTTTCAAACAAACCAACAACGGGTATTAGCAAAGCGAAAGCCGCGCCCAAAGGTGGGTTTTCTAATCTTGTAACCAGTGCTAATTCTGGAGATGGCATTGAGCAAACAGCACCCAATGCTGCTGCTGGTGGTGTTGCAGGTGTGGGTGGCGTTGAGTCCATTATGGCGCTGCAAGGTGTGGACAACACAACAGAACGTCGCAATCGCGCTATGCGCAAAGGTCGCCGCATGATGGACGCTTTAGACCGTCTTCAATTATCAATTCTGGACGGGCATACGTCGCAGTCACATCTGGGTTTATTACAGCGTGCTTTAAGTGAAGTACGCGAAGAATCGGGTGATGATGGCCTAGATAATGCATTAGGCCACGTAGAAGTACGAACTGCGGTGGAAATTGCGAAACTGGAACGCCAGAAAAAATATTCACGCTAACAAATGCTTAAGCGAATATGAAAGTGTGATAAATTCGTTGTTGTAGCTTTGCACATTGTTCGCTATATGAGCCGTGCCCAGAGGAGGTGTTGCAGATGTATCTGCAATGACGGGGGCAATGAACAGGAGTGTGCCCAATGAGCGTAAGTCTTGAAGATTACACACCATCGAATGATGAAGAATACATGAGTGAGCGCCAGAAAGCTTATTTTAAAGCAAAACTGGAAGCTTGGAAAAAAGATATTCTCGATGGAGCTAAAGAAACAATTGAAACGATGCGTGAAGATGCATCTAACCTTTCCGATTTGATAGATCGAGCATCAAACGAAGCTGATCGAGCGCTGGAACTTAGAACGCGTGACCGGCAACGCAAACTTGTTTCCAAGATTGATGCTGCTTTACGTCGAATTGAGTCTGATGAGTATGGATTTTGTGAACACACAGGTGAACCAATTGGTCTGGGACGCTTGAACGCACGACCAACAGCAACTTTGTGTGTAGAAGCCCAAGAGCGCCACGAGAAGAAAGAACGTACTATTCGTGACGACTAACTAAATACAGTCTCCGATTACAAACGTCCTTAAAAAAGGCAGCTCCCAAGTGAGCTGCCTTTTTAGTTTGATGATGGAATCTATTTGTTCGCTTAAAACGGGTTTATTGCATCTACAGCACGTGCTGCCGTGCTCGCCCGTTGCAGGTTTGATAAATCGCCGCGTCCACCATATGAAATGCGGGCTTGAGCGATTTGTTCATGCGAGATTGTGTTTGTCGCTGAAATATCCTGTGGACGGATAATGCCTCCCACCACTAATTCTCGCACTTCATTGTTCACTTTCACTTCCTGAGATCCAGCGATAACCAAATTTCCGTTTGGAAGTTTTTGAGTAATGACGGCAGCGATTGTTAAGTCTATGGTTTCTGCGCGGTTTACTGTCCCTGTCCCATTTGAAGAAGATGAAGATCCAAAATCGGCCCCCGGTGAAAGTCCAATGCCGCCTGGAATGTTTCTGTCGATCAATTCATTCAGCCCAAACATCGCGTTTATTTCTGCAGATGTATTACCGGTGCGACTGCGGGAAGTTGTGTTATTGACTTGGGCTTGATCGGATATTTCAATATTGACGGTTAGGATGTCACCAATGTCGCCTGCTCGCTGATCATCGAAGAAAGAACGTGCGCCTGTTCGCCACAATGAATTTTGTGCGTAGTCTTGAGTTATCGGAGCGGGCTGCGGCATTGATACAGGGTAGGGGCCGTTTACACTGGCTGGATTTTCTATCGGTGAAAGCTCAGGCGATGCCATCTTGTCTGATATGCCGGCTGTTGAACATGCACCAAGCATGGCTGTGACCGCAAAAGTCGTAGCAGCTTTGATTTTGTTGATATCACTCATTTTTATCTCAATTCTTATCTGCTATTTTATCGGTCAAGGACGCGTGCTTCACCAGCACCTGATACGATGGCGTCAATGGTTCGTTTGGAATAATTATTTAGTACGCGAATAGGGGCGTCTTGCGCGGCATCCATGAGGGCTTTGCCATCTACTGAAAGACGCAATGCACCTTTCAAATAAGTGAGCGTTACCGGATCACCCTTCCTGATAAGGGCGGGTGTATGAACATCGCTAATTCGAAAAGCAGTTTGTGCACGTACCGAACGTTTTAATTCTTTACCCACAATGTTGGATTTCAAATTTGGTGTCCCTGTTGGTCTTAAGCGGTTATCAGGCGCTGGTATCCATATGAGATCTTCAGCACTCACAACATCACCTCGGCTCATGTCTACGTTAAAGGCCATTAGATGATCAGGTGTCGGCGGTGAATTTTGAGCGGGAAGCGCTGCGCGCTCTGCTGCACGTTTTGCCTGAATGATGTCTTCTTCTGAATATCGAGATACCAAAATAGGATCAGTTTCTGTACTGGAGAAATATATGCCGTTTTCGCGGGCTATATTACCGACAAATTGAGGGTCTAATTGGATGGATTGTCCTGGGTCGGGCGAGGGAGCCACACGTATTTTCGCTAATGGGCCAGATGCTTCCGCCACGTCACCAAGCGTTATCCAAGGACCAGATACAGTGATTGCCTCTTCGCTGCTTTCTGCGCGTGCAAAGGGCACGCATGCGATCATGGCCGCAAGAAATGTAAGATGGAATAAACTGTTACGCATAAATCCTAAATCCAATTACCTTATTACTTTAGCTGGGACGTTGTTTGAAGCATTTCATCAGTTGCCGTGATGACTTTGGAATTCATCTCATATGCTCGCTGAGCATTAATCAGAGCGGAAATTTCTGTCACCGCATTGACGTTGGATGTTTCTAAAAATCCTTGAAGGATTGTTCCAAAACCGAGAGCACCAGCTTGTCCGACATTGGCGGCACCGGAAGCAGCTGTTTCTAGAAGCAAATTGTCTCCGATGGCATCAAGACCAGGAGGGTTGACGAAACGCGCAAGCTCAAGAGCACCTAGGTCGGTTGGGTCAGTTGCTCCAGCTGTCGTCGCTGTGACGGTGCCTTGAGCATTGATAGTAACTGAAAGCGTGTCTTCTGGAACGTTGATGCCGGGAGAAACAGTATATCCGTCCTCCGTAACGATTTGACCATCACCATTGACGGAGAAATTACCCGCACGTGTGTAAGCATCGCGTCCGTCTGGCAATTGTACGATGAAATAGCCTTCACCTTGCATAGCGACATCGTAAGGGTTGCTTGTTTGCTCGACGGGGCCTTGTTCGGTGATGCGGTAAACAGAACCAGCTTTTACACCCGTACCAATTTGTATGCCTGTTGGTACAATCGTATTTGCATCGGATGAAGAAACACCCATTTTCTCCATGCTCGTGTATAGAAGATCCTGAAATTCTGCACGCTGGCGTTTATACCCAGTTGTATTCATGTTGGCGATGTTGTTCGAAATAACCTCAACATTGAGCTGTTGAGCTTGCATGCCGGTGGCTGCTGTACTGAGTGCGCGCATGAATTATTTCCTTCTTATCGACTTGCTAGCATTGAGCCAGACTTAGAGTTTCTGGCTATGGGTTAGCGAACTTGGGCGAGTTTATTGATTGCTTTTTCACGCATATCGTTTGAGTTCGATATGAGTTTGGCTACGCTTTGATACGCGCGTGATATTTCGATCATTTGAGTCATCTCAACGATGGCTGAGACGTTGGAACTTTCGACGAAACCTTGGGCAAGCGTCACATTTGCATCTATGGGTTCTTGCTCACCAGAGATGTATAGATTGTTTCCAACTTTCTCGAGCGCTTCTGGAAGCTCGAAGGTTTTTAGCTTTAATTGACCAAGCTGAGCACCATCTTGCATAATGGAGCCGTCTTTGTTGATGACGATTTCACCACCTTCTGGATTAAGAGCAATGGGCACACCATTCGCCAGCAGTTTTTCACCGTCTAAGACTTCGCCTTCACCGCGCAGCAGATAGCCATTGCGAGTGACAAGCATCCCGTCAGGGTTCATAGAAAATTCCCCATCACGCGTATAAAAAATGTCACCATTTTCTGCTTCAACTTCAAAGAAGCCATTGCCGTCAATTGCGACATCTAGGGGATTCCCAGTTTGGGCGATGCTGCCATTATTCATATCGCGTTGCAGCTGCCATCCCTGCGTGAACGTAATATCGTGTGGTTTATCAGTCGCGCGCGCAGGTCTGTCCGAGATTTCGTGATTGACGAGGTGTTCGACCTTGAAGCCGGTTGTGTTCATATTTGCGAGATTGTTCGCTGTCACATCCATCTTTTTGCGCAACAATTGTTGCGTTGAAAGACCGATTGCTAATGAATTGTCCATTGGACCACACAAACCTGATACGAGACTCTGCTGTTTTGCGAGAGACTGTAAAAGACGACTTACCAATATATCCTTGGTTCATACGTCGGCGTTCTGCGCTATTTTGCGCGGAACATGTAAGTTTTCAAATTACAAAATGGCCTCAAGATGGTTAACACCCTATTGATATAAACGGCTTGCTATGAATTTTTTTCCGCTTTTAGTGGGCAGTTTCTTCCTATGTCCATGAAACGTTAACGAAGTAGAACGATTTTGCCTATTAAAAGGTAATACACGCGCGAATAATTTTGGGCAGGTTTCATGGCTGACGAAGATAAAGAATCTGAAGAAACAACATTAGAAGAAGAAAAGCCGGCGAAAAAGAAACTCGCTGGTAAGACTATGATTTTGTTCATTGTTCTTCCTGCTTTGCTCATTATGGGTGGCGGAGTTGCTGTCGGTATGATGCTGGCGGGCGGTGGCAAAGAAGCAGCTTCTGAAAGTCATGCGGAAATTGTTGACGATCATGGTAAGGAAAAGGACGATCACGGTAAAAAAAGTGATAGTCATGAAGAAAAAGCTGATGATCACGGTGCAAAAGATGATGGCCATGGAGAATCTTCGGGTTCAGGTGATCATCAGGGCCCTGCGCGTGAGACCGGGACTTTGCAGGTCGGCAATAGTGGCGATCCATCCTATTATATCATGCCCGACCTATTGGTGAATCTAGCAAGCCAAGACGGCGATCGTCAGTTATTCTTGAAACTTAAGCTCACGCTTGAAGCTGAAGATCCTGAAATGTTTGCTGATATTCCTAAAATGCTGCCGCGTATTACCGACCAGTATCAAATGTTTTTAAGAGAGCTGCGCGTTGATGACTTAAATGGCTCTGCAGGGGGCTATAGGCTGCGTTTAGAGCTTTTGCGCCGGATCAATATCGCGATTGCGCCATCGCGCGTTGATGCGGTGTTGATTGAAGAAATGCTTGTGCAATAGGAGCATTAATTTATGGCAGCTGAAGAAGAAAACTGGGATGTGGATGGCGGCGAAGGTAATTTCGACGAGGACATGGCTGCCGCCTGGGAAGCAGAACTGGCCAATGAGGCTGAGGCTGACCTAGAAACATCTGTTTCATCTCAACATTCTGCTGGGTCTGAGAGGATTCTAAATCAGGATGAGATTGACTCTCTTCTTGGCTTCTCCATTGAGGATGATGAAGATGGAAAAGGATCAGGTATCCGTTCCATCATTAACTCGGCACATGTATCGTATGAACGTTTGCCTATGTTGGAGGTGGTATTTGACCGCCTAGTCCGTTTGTTGACGACGAGTTTGCGTAACTTCACTTCTGACAACGTTGAGGTGTCTCTAGATTCCATCGCTAGTATGCGGTTTGGAGATTATCTGAACTCTATCCCTCTGCCTGCTATCTTGTCAGTTTTCCGTGCACGTCAACTCGATAACTATGGATTGGTGACTGTCGATTCAAACTTGATCTATTCCATTGTGGATGTGTTGCTGGGTGGGCGCCGAGGAACGGCTGCAATGCGTGTTGAAGGACGACCTTACACGACAATTGAACGCATGCTGGTGACGCGCCTTGTTGAAGTTATTCTGGCGGATGCAAAAAAAGCTTTTAATCCACTGACTGAAGTTGATTTTGATCTAGACCGTATTGAAACGAACCCACGATTTGCAGCCATCGCCCAGCCTGCAAACGCTGCCATTTTGGTGCGACTACGTGTTGATATGGAAGATCGTGGTGGACGTTGTGAGCTGATGCTGCCCTATGCGACGCTGGAGCCTATACGGAAAATGTTGCTCCAAAATTTCATGGGTGAGAAATTTGGTAACGATAATATCTGGGAAGGTCACTTAGCCACTGAGATATGGACTGCGCCAACGAATGTGCGTGTTGTTATGGATGAATTTGAACAACCTTTAGGACGTATGATGAGCCTTGAGGTTGGGGATACTCTTTTGATGACAGCCGGACAAAATTCAAAGGTTTCGCTAAGGTGTGGTGATATATATTTAACAGAAGGTCAGATTGGCCGTATCGGTAAAAAAGTAGCTGTACGGGTCGACGCACCGCTTGAAGGTGTTGCCAAGAAAGCCCTTGTGGAGAGCAAAAAATGATAATTTCCCCATCTATTATCGTAGACATATTCTTGATTGTTCTTTTGGTTATCGCCATCGCTTATTTCTGGCGCCTTGATAATCGTTTAAAGGCGATCAAGTCTGGGCGCGATAGCATGCTGGAGGCGACCAAGGAGTTAGCACTTACGATCAATCAGGCTCAGGCCACCATTGGTGACCTTAAATCGACGTCGACTGATATCGGGCAAAAGTTGCAGCTTCAAATTGATGAAGCAAGAGCACTGCACACGCGCAATCAAGAAGCTTCAGTAACCAAGGGTGATGCAGGATTGCGTCGCCGGAACTCATTTTAAGGGCTGTCCAAAATGGCTAAAACTATACGTCTAATGCCGGCTCTAATCGCTGTTTCTTTAGGGTCTATCGCTTTAAAGGCGGTTGATATTGCGGAGGCAGCAACCGAGCCTTCAGAAACAGATCATGCTGAAGCGCCAGAACACGCTGAGAATGATGGTCATGATGCGCCAGATGTCTATGATGATACTGGGCATGAGGACGACTTTGATGAGATGACGGATGTCAATTATTCTGACAGCGCCGAAGTCAATGATGATGCATGTATGGCTGTTCCAGATTTTACGGCTGAAACGGGCTTGTCTCAATATGAAATTGAAGTCCTTCGTTCACTTGCTGACCGCCGGGTTGAACTGGATGAACGGGCAGATGATTTGGACACTCGCGAGCAGATGGCGGCGGCTGCAGAGGCCCGTCTGGATGAACAAATAGCTGAACTTAAAGAATTAGAGACAGGCGTTCAATCACTTCTAGCAACTATGGAACAAAAACGAGATGAACGTTTAGAAGGGCTGGTTAATGTTTATCAAAGCATGAAGCCTAAAGATGCCGCTCGTATTTTTGAATCGCTCAGTGATGAAGTGCTTTTAGAGGTTTCACAAAGAATGAAATATGCGCAATTGGGGGCGGTAATGTCTTCAATGTCATCAAAAAGAGCAGAAGAGCTGACACGTCTTCTCGCGGAGCGAGCAGAATTGCCTGATACGGCTGAAGACTTATTGGCTCAAGCGGAAGCTGGATAGATCTATTTTGAAGAAGTCGCTCCCCATATTATCCATCAAACTGAAGCATGTAATCCTGACGCTAGGTTTGGCAATGATAATTCCTGTTTTATGGGAACAATCTGCATGGGCGCAGCGCGCGGTGTCTTTGTCGGCGGATGAAAAAGCTGGGCATGCGCGTCTTGTGGCAAAATGGGGTGATGGCGATGAAAATGCGCCAAAGATTGAAGCAAGTATTCAAAATCGGGTTCTTGTTCTAGAATTTCCTGAGCCTGTAGCGATAGATCTGAGCGCGGTACGGGAGGAATTGCCAAATTGGGTGGCATTAGCGCGGTTAGATGCAGATGGCTTAACTGCGCGAATTGCACTGAAAAAACAAGATACGCGCATACATGTGTCTTCATCGGCAGACCTTGCTGCTGTTGATATTTTGCCTGAGGAGAGTGAGACTGATCCAGCTGATATAGTCTCGCCGTTAATTGCAATACGTGAGGCTGCAAAAGAGGCAGCGATTATCGCTGAAATCCCACCGCCAGTTGATTTAATTGATGGTTTAGAAGTGCGTGTGTCCGAAGCAGGTAATCGAACCCGTGTCGCGTTTTATTGGCCGCAGGATGTCAATTATACTGCTAGTTCTTCAGGCAATATCTATACATTGAAGTTTGACCGCCGTGCCAAACCAGATATTGCACGATTGAATATTGACCCGCCTGAACAATTGAAAAGTGCAAGGTACACGAATGATGATCTAGGGATGCAGTTTGATATTCAGCTTCTAGCAGGAGTTAAACCAACGTCCTACAAAGAAGACAATATCGTCATTGTTGATCTTGCCTCAAAAGAAGCGATTGAAGCAGCGAAGAAAGAAAAAGATGCTTTATTAGCAGCGATGTCAACGGCGAATGAAGTGCCTGAAACTTCTAAAGAAGATGATGATCAGGTTGAAGATACCACGCCACATTCTGTAAGTGCACAACCTGTTCAACCTGAAAAGCCGATACAGCTTGCTATGCCTGTGGCAGCTCCTACGCTGAAAGAAGCTGTTTTTGGATCATCTTCGGAATCTGTTGGATTATCTCAAGATATTGATGTTGATCGCGGTACTAAGACAGCGCGGCCTGTGCAGCAAAATGAAAACAGCAATGTCAATCAGGGTACTCAGGCTAGCAATAAGTCTGTTGGTACAAGAGAAACTTTTTTCAGGGGAGAATGGGCTGAGCCAGCACCTTTATCTCGAAAAGTAAAAGCTGAAATTGATGCCCAACCCAATAGTTTGACGATAACAGTGCCTTGGCAAGCTCCAGCGCCGGCTGCTGTATTTAACCGTCCCCCTGCAAATTGGATCGTATTTGCAGTAGATGCCGATATAGAGATTGATACAACCCAGCTTCCGTCGCTTTATAATATTGATGTCATCAGACAAGATAATGCCGTGCTCATGCGTGTAGAAGCGCCAGAGGGAATGATTGCTTCTGCGCAATCAGAAGGGACGATTTGGACAATTACCTTTGCAGGTGCTGCTATGCAGGCTGAACGTTTTTTAAAACCTGTAAGAGAAGTCTCAGAAACGGGACGTTTTAGTATCGAAACGCCTTTAATTGGTGCTGCTGGGATCGTCTGGTTTACCGATCCGGTGGTTGGCGATGAAATCGCATCTGTTGTTGCTTTTGGGCCTACATCTGCTTCGACGACACCACGCAAATTCGTTGAAGCTGAAATGCCTTCTACAGCGCATGGTTTGGTTGTCATTCCCAACTCTGATGATGTTTTAGTAAAGCTTCACGATGAACGCGTTGTTGTTTCCTCATCGCGCGGTATGGCGATGTCAAATTTTTCTGGCGTCACTTCATCCAGTTATACGAAAATGAACTCGGACACGCCAACACCAGCATTTATTGATTTTGATTCATGGGGCGGGCTTGCTGGCAATGCATTTTTTAGCCGAAAGGGTGAACTTGAACGTGTCGCTGCGACACGTGATCCTTCATCCAAAGCAGGTGCAGATGTGCTTGTTGACCTTGCGCGTTTTTATATCGGGCATGATCTTGGTGCTGAGGCGTCAGGTGTTTTGGATTCTGCTTTGGATGGGCGTCCTTTGTTAGAGCAAGATGCAGCTTTTTTGGGGCTTCGCGGTGCTGCTGAAGTCATGATGAAGCGATATGAACTGGCTGAAAAAGACTTATCAAAAGGTCCATTGCGAGCAGATCAGTCAGCTTTGCTTTGGCGTGGTTATGTTGCTGCTAAAATGGGGCAATGGGAAAGAGCGAATGATTTTTTCCGACAATCTGAAGAATTGATTTTTGCATACTCTGGACGGTGGGCATCTGAATTTTACAGTGTTGCTGCCGAAGCCGCACTCAGAGCAAAAGAACTTGATCGCGCGAGACAATTAGCAGGACGAGCTGCTGGAACGAGTTATCGAGAATCCGCTGAGTCCGCGTCTTTGCTTTTAGCGCAAATTGATGAAGCTGTTGGTGAAACTGAAAAAGCCTACAAACAATATCTTGCGCTTACTATTGATGGTATCGAGCCAGTAGCGGTTCGTGCAGAACTTCGTCGGCTCGATTTAGGTGCTAAAATTGATAAAATTACTCCTTCTGAAGCTGCTGATCATTTAGATACTTTACGATATCGCTGGCGAGGTGATGCAACTGAGATGGAAACTGTCGGTATTCTTGCCGATCAGTATATGAGCCTTGGTCGTTTCCGAGAGGCATTATTGCTCGTGCAATCGGCAGCATTGCGTAATCCTGATGAACCGGGTGCGCGTGAACTGCGAATCCGTTTGGTTGAGTTTTTTAGAAAACTTTACCTTGATGGTGAAGCTGAAAGGCTAGATCCTATACAGGCTCTGGCACTGTTTTATGAATTTAAAGATCTTACACCCATCGGGCAGGATGGGGATAGAATGATACGAAAGCTTGCGCGAAGACTTGTGGCTTTCGATCTTTTGGATCCTGCAACCGAGCTTTTGCAGCACCAAGTTGATAATCGTGTGCGTGGCCGTGGTAAGGCAGTGATTGCTGTTGATCTCGCATCAATCTATTTGATGGACCGCCAACCAGAGCGCGCATTGGCGGCAATTGGTGCCTCGCGTCAGCCCCGTTTGCCTAAAGAACTTGCTTTGCAAAGGCGTCTGTTAGAGGCAGCTGCTTATCGGGATATGGGGCGTTCAGATCACGCGATTGAATTGCTTGAGGGCGTTGAAGGACTTGAGGCTGCTTCTATTCGAGCTGATGCATATTGGAAAAGTGAGAAATGGACCGATGCAGCAAATCAATTGGCGTCCATGCTGCCGGAAGCATCCCAAGCCGAAAAATCTGATATAGATCTTGCGCTTAAAGCTGCCATTGCGGGGCGATTGGCTAAAAATATGGGCTTACTCTCCAGACTAAATGAAGGGTATGCGCATTTATTTGAAAACACAGCCAATGAACAAAGCTTTGCGCTGATTACATCCCAAACGGATATTTCAGGCGCAGCACTTTCTGAAGCCGTTAGCCGCCGAGCAGATGCTCCACGTGTTGATGCTTTTGCTGCTAGTTTAAAGCAAAGATTTGACGGCGAGGGATGATTTCTCACGACCAAGTGAGTTGATCCAATAATTCTCTACGCCATCTCTAGCACTAATCGGTTGATAATGTGGCGGGATGGAATTTCGCTTTGATATCGTCTTCCAATTCTTCATCAACATAGTCTGGTGTGTTCGGGTGACGCGGGTCGTCGGGTGTTTTCACACTGACATTTGAGCGTTCCAATTTTCTTGCATATGGCGTCTCAGGTTTAGGTTGTCCATCATCCCGAAATACGCCGCGATCAATGTCAGATCTGTCATTGGGTATGACCTCATCATAACCGCGTTGTCGGTTTTTTTCGTCTATCTGTTGATGGTCTAATGGTTTTGTTTTTTCAGCGAGTTTCATCTGCGTACTCCGTTTCTGTATATATTGTTAACGCATATAAACAGGGTAAGTTCCTTGAAAATGATGTACGTTATAAATCTCAGCGTAATTGAAATGAGACGTTGAGTACGCATCTGAATAGTCATGTTCCTGAAATAATTTGGAGAGAAAAATGACGAATAAATGCCCATACCAAACAACGACTGCCGGAAATCCAATTTCTGACAACCAAAATTCACTGACTGCTGGAGAGCGCGGTCCTGTGTTGATGCAAGACTATCAATTGATAGAAAAACTAGCGCATCAGAACCGCGAACGTATTCCTGAACGCGTCGTACACGCCAAAGGCTGGGGTGCACACGGCACTTTTACCGTTACGCATGATATTACCAAATACACCAAAGCAAAAATCTTCAGTGAGGTTGGAAAACAAACTCCAATTCTTTCTCGTTTTTCTACTGTCGCCGGTGAAGCAGGCGCAGCGGACAATGAACGTGATGTGCGTGGGTTTTCGACTAAATTCTACACAGAAGAAGGAAATTGGGATTTAGTTGGAAACAACACACCTGTTTTCTTTATTCGTGATCCACAAAAATTTCCTGACTTCATCCACACACAAAAGCGCCACCCTCGGACCAATTTAAGAAGCAATACGGCGATGTGGGATTACTGGAGTTTATCTCCCGAATCCTTGCACCAAGTGACGATTTTGATGTCTGATCGCGGTTGCCCAACCACGCCAATGAATATGAATGGATATGGTTCGCATACTTATAGTTTTATCAATGCTGATAATGAGCGTTTCTGGGTGAAATTCCACTTCAAAACACGTCAAGGCCACACATTTTACACCAATGCAGAATCTGCTGAGAAAATCGGTCAGACACGTGAAGGTTATCAAGAAGCACTGTTTGGCACGATTGAAGAAGGTAACTTCCCGCAATGGGATGTGAAAGTGCAAATCATGCCGGAATCAGATGTTGGTAAAACTTGGTATAATCCTTTCGATCTTACAAAAGTTTGGCCACATGGTGATTACCCTGTGATGGATGTAGGTGTAATGGAACTAAACCGTAATGCGGATAACTATTTTGCAGAAATTGAAAATGCTGCATTTAGCCCATCAAATATCATTCCAGGTATCGGTTTCTCTCCCGATAAAGTGCTACAAGCGCGTATTTTCTCATATGCAGATGCTCACCGTTATCGCTTGGGTACGCATTATGAGAGCCTTCCAGTGAACCAGCCAAAATGTCCTGTGCATCACTATCACAAAGACGGAAGCATGAATTATCACGGACCCAAAACGGGTAATCCAGATGCGTATTATGAGCCAAACTCTGTGTCGGGATCGGCAAAAGAAGCACCAAGCTTTGCTGAACCTCCATTAAAGTTGAGCGGTGATGCGGATAGATATGATCACCGCGACGGTAATGATGATTATCGTCAGGTTAAAGACTTGTTTGATCTATTTGACGACGGTCAGAAACAACGCCTTTTCAGCAATATTGCTGATGCGATGGAAGGTGTTCCAACTGAAATTGTCGAACGTCAGATGATACACTTTGGCCGTGTGGATGCCGCTTATGAAGCGGGTGTGCGCGCTGCGATCGCGGCGAAATAAGGTCCGTTCCAAATATCAACAGAAAAAGGACTGGCAGTTTTGTCTGTCCTTTTTTTGGGTGGCAGCTATTGGGTTTCCAACTTTGTTTCCTGAATCTCGATTGGGCCGATGATTGGCTTGCCCGCCAATGCATCATTTGGTTCATCGAAACATTCGCCGCGAAGAGCAACCCAGCCTGAGGGAAAAGCGGTTTCGGTAAAAACCATCTTTAAACGGCCCCAGCTGTGATAAGTGTCGCCGGTTTCGTCGACTATACCTACATCACATACTGTGCTTGCGCCTGAAATCGGCTCGACCCAATAGCCTTCAAAAGTTTGATCACGATTGTCGTAATTGCCTGCCAAGTCTTTAATATAGGCAATGCCAAACACATCTTCGCGCATAGTAGGGAAGTGTAAGACGGCATATTCATTGATCTCGTCAGCATAAATGACATTCCCGATAGGGGTTTGCCAAACTTCATCTGCGGAAGCTGTCGCAAAATATGTTGTATTCAGTGCTAAAGCGCTTGCTATAAGCCATTTTGAAAGTCTCATATTTTTGTCCCTCATAAAAATATTACTCCAAAAAAGAGTAGACGCCGGAATTAGGACAAAAGAAAGACTGAAAGACAGAGTGAGCCGCAGGTGACCTGTAAAAATAGAAGTCAGGAAACACGTAAAGTATCTCCTGACTTGCTAAGAATAAACTATTTCATCAGATGTAGGATATCTACGCGACCAAATTGATGAAAGAGGTTGTGTTGGAAGTGTTCTGGGCTTTATTCGAGATTACGCTGCGGCGACTTTGTCCAAGAAGTTTTCAATTTCGCGTTTTAGTTCTTCTGTACGTGTGGACAAAAGACTGGAGGCATTCAGCACTTCGTGTGAAGATTCTGATGTCTCTTTCACAGAATTTGAAAGGTCGGACATGCGTGAGGACGCAAATGTTGTTCCTTGTGCTGCCTTTTGAGCATTTTCCGAAATTTCATTTGTTGCAAACCCTTGCTCATTCACTGCGTTTGCCATGTTTGAGGTGTAAGTGTTCACTTCTTCCATAATCGTCATGATTTGCGCAATGGAGTCTGCTGATTCTTTGGAAGCTGATTGAATTTCCGAAATCTGAGAACTAATTTCCTCAGTTGCTTTAGAAGTTTGAGTTGCAAGTTCTTTAACTTCCGTTGCAACGACAGCAAAGCCTTTACCGGCTTCTCCTGCACGGGCTGCCTCAATGGTTGCGTTCAGTGCAAGTAGGTTTGTTTGTTCAGCAATTGCCTGAATTAGGACAATGACTTCACCAATTTTAGATGCCGAATTAGCAAGGCCAGCAACTTTGGTGTTTGTGTTTCTTGTGCCTTCAGTTGCGCGGTTCACCACGTCAGTGGTTTGAGCAACTTGGCGCGATATTTCACCGATAGAGGCAGAGAGTTCTTCTGCTGAGCTGGCAACATTTTGCACACTTGAAGTGGCATCATCGGCAGAGTTTAAAGTTTCTTGAGCACTTGTTGCACTCAAACCAGTCAGGTCGGATAGGCGTCCAGCAGTTGTTTTTAGACCACCTGCTGTTTCGTCAACGGAGTTAAGGAAAGTTGAGATATTGCTGCGGAAGCTTGCGATAAGATCTTGAACCATTTGTTGGCGTTGGCTGGCATTGTTTTCCGATTGACGTTGATTTTCTTCCATTGCCAAACGCTCAATAGATCTTGCTTTCAAACTGCTGACAGATTGAGCAAGGAGACCAATTTGATCGGTACGGTCTGTGTATGGGATGTCGTCCACAATGTTATCTTGTGCGATCTGATTTGTGATTTCCGCTAGTCGCGTGACAGGACGAAATTGATGTTTGATTGCAAAAATTAGCAACAAAACCGACAATCCAACAACGGGAAGAGCCAGCATTGTATAGCGGTTCATCAATTCCCAAACATTGGCGTGTACCGCTTGTTTTTCAACACCGGCATAAAGTATGCCGATGATGTTGCTTTTGTTGTTAAAAATGGGTTTGTAGACTGTGAAATAGTCTTTGCCGAGAATGGTTGCTTCGCCAAAAAAGGTTTCGCCTTTGGTGACAACCGAATAAACAGCGCCTTTTTTGCCAAGTGGTGTGCCAACGGCGCGGTTACCATCGTCTTTGATAATGTTGGTTGTTTTCCGCCAGAAATCTTGTGTTTTTTGGTCCCACGCAAACACAGTTGCTGTTTCGCCAGTCATTCTACCAATTGAGTCGATCAGGCCATGCTGTGTGAATTCAGGGATGGCATCGAGTTGAATTTTCGTGACGTTTCCTGAAGGATTCCAGGAGACTTTCGTGCCTTCAACGCGCTCTTGCATGAGGGTTGCGGCAACGCGCAAATTGATTTCTTGTTTTTCCTGAGCTGATGTTTGTGCTTGCCCTAAGGCGACTTGGTACAAAATTACACCAACAACAAACATTGAAACGGCTAACACACCCGCCGATAAAGTTACGAGTGCTGATGTGGCACTAAGGCGAGAAAAAAGGTTTTTCAAGATGATCTCCGTCAATATCTATTCAGGCGATATTAATTGGAGACATTAAATAATTAATGAATAAACGAAGTAGTGTGTTTACCCGACGTTGACGACATGAACGGATGCAAGATGCGCAATTATCTTCGCCATGTTTCCATGCAAAGTTATAAATGAGTGGACAACAGAGTGCACACTTCGTTGGCGTAATAGCTAGCAAAAGCTAGCGGTAAATGTGCCTCTAAAGAGTGCACTCCGTCTGATGATTTATCGCAGGTTAGACTACTTCTAAACAAGGGACCATAAACCTATGCCCACGCCTCGCGTTGTGGGTAATCTATTGGCGATCCTGCGCTTGGCGGGTCTGCACGCCGCGTGCTGACCCGATCTGACCAGTTTTTGGCGCAATCTTATGTTTGAGTCTCACAAATCACTCAACCATCATCCTGCACTGTTCGCTGGCTCATTCTCCAAGCCATCAGTCTTCCCACAAAACACCACGGCCGCGTTCCGTCCACCTGTGAGAAGATGAGATAAGTATGAGGTGTTATTTGAGGGGCGGGGATAAGTTTTGAGATATCCGCTTTAATATGCGCAGGTAATTGGCTCTTTTAAGTTGACGCGTTGAAAATGAAACCACTTTCGAAACCATGCGGGATGGAGCGTGTGTTGAATATCATCTGCGAGCGTTGCCGCACTCATATTTTCGTAGATTTTTCCGTCTCGCGTATATGTCACAACAAGGTTTGGATTATCGCTTAAATGTGCAAGTAGATCATAATAGACCATGCCGTGCTGATCTAAATCCGTTGTTATGTTTGCCTGTGGGCCTTGGGCTTTTTCAATCGTGACGACATCGTCCAGATACCCAAAGGGCGCGGATATGTGTTTCATAATTAAATGATTATTGATGCCGCCTTCCACGCGAAGGTTTGAGAACATGTTGATTGTCTGTGCGCTTTTTAATCCCCAATAGGGCATTGTACAATTGAGAAAGAAAAGCGTGGTTACAATGGTTCCAATGATGAGAGGTGTGACGCGGTGACCTTTTGCAAGAAGCGGCTTGGTTGAACTGCCATGCCGGATGATATTGACGCAAAATGGAATAATAAGCGGCAAAGCCATAAGAGTGACGAGCGTATAATTTCGCGACATGCCAACATAAAATAGCAACGCAACTAAGATGGCCGCCGCGAGAATATAGACGGGATCCCGCATGCGCTTTGTGAAGGCTGTCATCATTTTTGAATCACGAATATTACGGGCGCTTTCTTCATTCAGGAAAAGGCAGTGCAAAGCGATGGAAAGCGTCGTGAACGAGATATACATGGCGTAATTGCTAAACGCCAAAAGAGTGTGAAACAGGATGCCGCATACGATACCGATATGGCGCAATTTCCTTGAGAATAGCATCAGGATAATCCCGCCCTCGACAATGAAAGTCCCGTATATAGCCAGATAATGCATGGCAGGAATATCAATGGCATTCAGCGGCATGGGCATTTGTCGCCATAGCGCGACGGCGCAACTGGTTTCAGGATTTAAAAAGCCTGTATTGATTTTATGGAAGATCCCAAAGACATACATGACCAAAAGCGCACCCTGACCGGCGGGCGCGAAATTGGTGAAAATATCAGACCATTTCAGGCCTCTTATCATCGTATAGAAAAACGAGACCCAGTATCCAAGTAGAACCATGTTTCGCACCATGGTGTGATTGGATGTAATTGGAGCTTGAAGAATGGCGCTCACAGTACTGACCAGCATGAGCAGGAATAATAGCCGAGATGAGGCGGGCCTGAAAAACAAAGCCACTGCGCAAATTGCTATGGCAATCATATCAATTTGCGGCGGAAAACGCATATATTCTAATGCGTAATTGAAGAAGTGATAGAATGAGAAAAGCGAGAATAGCGTGCCAAATATTGTGGCGCGGGCGCGTGCGCCATCATCATCTGGCATAATTTGACCAAGGCCCAAGATAAACAAGGTGAGCCATCGACCAGCGCGCAATAGCGGATATAGAAGTGTCGCTAATAAGGGCGATGAAAATACAGCTTTATTGACGCGGTTTAGGAAAGTGGACGGGGTGGAGAGCATGGCCAGCATGTTGACGGCGTCATCACCTGCCACGCGGCGACCATCTGTTTCAACGACCATGCCTAGATCAAGATTAAAACCCTGATCAATCAATTCCTGACGTTGTTGGGGGCTTTCACGTAGGTCAATCAGGCTTACACCACCGGCAGACTCTTTCAATCGCAATAATTTCACATAGCGATTACAAAATGGACATTCACCATCATAATAAACAAGAAGGGACATATAGGCCTCGCCATTTTAAGGCTGGCCATCTCCCCCGACCAGTCCATTTTAGGCCTATTCATTGGCAAACTAAGGTAAAGATATGTTGAATTGCGAAGAGGATAAAGAGTCTCATATTCGCCAAAAGGCGACACTCACGTCAGCAATGCTATTCTTACTTTCATGATGCTTTTTTACTATGCGGCGTTGAATTCTTGAAGATGAAAACTGAATTGTCTATAAGAGTACTAAACGTAATAAACTGGGGGTGATTATGCGTTACAAAGAATTTTGTATTACCATAACAGCACTAATAGCATTGGTTGCTTGCGCTGAAAACAAAGCAACCTCAACATATAAACCAGATATTTGGGTACCAACCATACCCAACTATGATCTCAATCAAATAAAACAACAATTGGCAGCCCGTACAAAGGTATTGCAGCAAATTTTTCCAGACTACCCTAAAGTTGGTACAACATATTTGTCATTTGATCCTGATCACAAATTTCAAATTACCTACTACGAAACTCCTGAAAGATCTTGGCTATGGTATGGTGGAAATGAAGTTTCCCTTCCGGCGCAATGGAAACTCGAAAAACGGGATTTCGGTAAGAATGGAGGTCCTGAACAAATTGAAGCAACTCCGCGAATTTGTTTTAAGTATGGGGCAAATACCTATAATCCGCTTTCGGGTATCAAAGGCGGAGATTTTAAATGTACTATTTTATCAAATAGCTTGATGGGGTTAGTAAGTTCATTGGAAGGTGACATATTTAACCTTTCAAGCGGAACGGTTCCTTATGTAAGGCAAGAATGTGATGCACCTGATGAATTTGAGTTGAGATTAGAGGAAAATATGTGGGGCAGCATCCCAGTTGAGGACTGCCTGTAATTTACAAAAAAGCTAACGTTGTCGAACGACTGTTTAGGGCCAAAAATAGACATTTACCTTTCAAGCCCGTCCTCATTTGGTGGGGTGAATTGCTTGTGTGTAAACGTGCTGGAGGATTTGTTAAAACAGTGTGTTAAGCAGTACTGCGAGAAATGCGCCTTCTGACAGGGATAATTCATACTCGTTCTGGACGAAGTTTTTACCGATCTTGTTCCAAGCCGTTTTGAGTATCCAGCCCAAAGCGATAAGTCCAATTATACCAACGCAGATTGTTATTAGGTCGACAAATGTTGATCCTACAATATTGCTTCCCAAACGTACATGTAACAATTGATTGAAAGCACTCGGTTTGAGCGATGTAATTGTGTTTAGATTATAAACAATATTACAGGCCAAAGCTGCTGCAAAATGCGTCCAATTTAGTTTGCCCATGTATATTCTTTCCCCAAATTAAAGGCCGTAATACTGCTATCAAAGCTCTATTTAGCAAGTCGGGGAAACCCTATAGCCCGTCCTCATTTGGTGGGGTGGGTTGTAGGTCCATGAAGTCGAAGATGGATTTATCGGCCAGATGGCTGGGGCGCACGTTTTTGAGGGCGCGGAACATGGTTTGGCGGCGGCCTGGGGCTTTTTGTTCCCACTCATTTAGCATTTGCTTCATGGCATTGCGCTGCAAGCCTTCTTGCGTGCCGCAGAGATTACACGGGATGATTGGAAAATTCATCGCTTTGGAAAAGCGCTCAATATCACTTTCGGCGCAGTGCAGCAGCGGACGGTGGACTTTGATATCGCCTTCATCATTAAGCAAGGTTGGCGGCATGGAAGCGAGGCGTCCACCATGGAATAAATTCATCATGAAGGTTTCAAGCGCGTCATCGCGGTGATGGCCTAGCACGATGGCGTCACATCCTTCTTCACGGGCTGCATTATAGAGGATGCCGCGACGCAAACGCGAACACAAAGCGCAATAAGTGGCTTTGGCCGGCGTTTTCTCTTTGACGATGGAATAGGTGTCTTCGGTGATGATGCGATAATCGACACCAAGGCTTGTCAGGTAATCTGGCAATATATGCTTGGGAAAACCGGGCTGGCCCTGATCCAGATTGACGAACAATAGATCAACGGGCAAAGCGCCTTGCCATTTTAGATCGAGCAGGGCCGCCATTAAGGTGTAGCTGTCTTTTCCGCCGGATAAACACACCATCCATTTATAGGGTGTCTCACGCTTTTTGGCGTCTTCGGGGATGAGCTTGAATTCTTCAATGACTTCTTTGGTCTGACGCACGATTGCTTTGCGCGTTTTCTTGAAGTTCACAGATTTTGGCGCGTTGGCGAAAATCGGATGATAGGGCTCAAACAGGCTCTCGTCTTTGGGAGATTGTGTGCCTTCTAATGGTGTCGCTTGTGCCGCCATGACTTCTTCTGCCTCAGCTGTCGCTGTGGTGGAATTGGCTTTCGCATTGATAAGATTGTGTGTTTGCTCGCTCATACGCTCAGCGATACCGCCTTATATGGATTGAGCAAGACCCAAAAATCGAATCTGATCAAAAAAACACGGCTAGAAAGTCTGGAAATATTCACTTTTAAGGGGAGTAAATCGCCTTTTTGATGATTTTTGAGGTCAGATTTTGATGGCTGGCATGCATATATAACTAACATTAGAGTGGTTGTGGAGGGCTTTTTTATGCGGCGTACAGCAAATGTATAGACTTTTCTTTTCAATAAAAACAATATGTTATGTGGATTTGAGTGTTTTTCTATAATCTTTATAGTGACAAACATGACGGTTTATGTCATAAAACTGTCATGAAACACGCATCAATCATTCTGTGCGTGTTAGCTGCAGGCGTTATGCCGGTTGCTAATGCGCAATCCGCTGGAGACACACCAGCTCGGGCGTTTGAAATTAAAGTAGAAGGCGCAGTCGCTCCTTCGGGCTTGCACCAACTCACTTACCCATATTCTGCGGGTGTAAAGAGTCGTGCTGGTTCATGTGATTTGTCTGTGAAAGTGGACGACCAAGGTAATATCGGCGCAGTTAGCGTTGAGGCATGTTCGTCAGACGATTTTGCAACAGAAGCAAGCAAGCTTGTTGGCGTTGATGAAACAGTTGAGGTTGCATCTGTGCACCCGCTTCGTATCGAATGGTCCATGGAAGACTAAACTATACGAATAAGAATTCGGCTCGATAATAAGGAAATATAACAGAGCCAACCTAATTACGCCTGATTTGTCTCCCCCCAACCCAGACAGATCGTGGTGTGAAGCAGCGATAGAGCAGTGTGCGATTATGTTCGTGCGCTGCTTTATTGTTTTGGGGAAGATTTTTCTGGAAAAACACGCCTGTAGATTGCCTCCGCCGTGCTTATCCTTATGGTG
Source organism: Hirschia sp. (assembly GCF_058892565.1). NCBI lineage: Bacteria > Pseudomonadati > Pseudomonadota > Alphaproteobacteria > Hyphomonadales > Hyphomonadaceae > Hirschia > Hirschia sp. The sequence goes on from NZ_JBZXVU010000012.1 coordinate 25,548, forward strand.
AAGCAAAATCTTAGCTTTACAGGGATCTTCAATGATACGTTCGCTTATTATAGGTGCAGTCAGTTTTGCTAGCGTTGCATGTGCGCACGCGCAAACTGATGAGGCAGCGCCACCTTTTATTATACCTACTGATATAGCTGAAACAGCGCAAACGCTCAAATCAACAGCCTTAGAAAGCAATCTTGGTTTTCGTATAATTGAAGACCTTACGACGCAAATCGGCCCACGTCTTGCCGGAACGCCGCAAGAAGCGCGCGCACGCGAATGGGGCATGGCAAAGCTAAAAGAGCTTGGTTTTGAAAATGTTCGGGAAGAGCCATTTGAGCTGGATTTATGGACGCGTGGACATTCTGTATATGAAGAAGTGACGCTAACAGCGCCTTACCCGCAGCCACTTTATGCGATCTCGCTTGGTGGGGGCGGTGCCACGCCAGAAGAGGGGAGCGAAGCTGAAGTTGTCTATTTTGCAAGCTATGATGCGCTGAAGGCAGACACGGTTTCTGATCTGACAGGTAAGATTGTGTTTGTTGGGGACCGCATGACGGCATCTCGCACAGGCGAGGGATATGGCTGGGCTAATCGTAAACGCCGTGATGCATGGGTGATGGCAGAAGATCGCGGCGCGACTGCATTATTCATTCGCTCTGTTGGTACATCAAACAATCGCTTTGCGCACACCGGTATGATGAGTTTCCCTGAAGGGCGTCACCCTAAAATCCCTGCATTGTCAGTGTCCAATCCTGATGCAGACCAGATTGAGCGCATTGCCAAATCTGGTGAAGTGATGAAAATCAAGCTGAAAACATTTGCAGGATGGCGCGGTAAATCCATGTCTGGAAATGTGATTGGTGAAATTGTTGGCCGTGAAAAACCAGACGAGATTGTTGTTATTGGCGGGCATTTGGATAGCTGGGATACTGGTACAGGCGCGCTTGATGATGGTGCGGGTGTTGGTATCACAATGGCAGCGGCAAAGTTGATTGCGAATTTGCCTGAAAATCCACGCCGTACGATCCGTGTTGTTTTGTTTGGTTCTGAAGAAGTGGGATTGGTCGGTGCGCGTGCCTATGCAGTAGCCCGCATTGAAGATGAAACACTTGCAAACCATGTGATAGGATCAGAATCTGATTTTGGAGCTGGTGAAGTCTGGCGTTTTGGATCAAATGTTGGTCCAGACGCCTTGCCAGCTATGGATGCAATTGGGCGTGAGCTTGCCGATCTTGGCATTATTCGCGGCGATAATGAAAGCGGCGGTGGTCCTGATATGATCCCGCTTGCGATGGCGGGTGTGCCTATGGGGCGTTTGGATCAAAATGGTGAAGACTATTTTGAATATCACCACACACCAAATGATACATTGGATAAAATTGATGAAGACGAGCTACAACAAAATATAGCCGCTTGGTCAGTGTTTACCTATCTTGCGGCTGAATTGGATGTTGATTTCCGCGCCGGAGAAGCAGAAGCCGAATAGGCGAACTTCGTAATACAAAATAAAGCGGCGCTTAGTTGATCACTGAGCGCCGCTTTTGTGTTGGGTAGCGCTCCTATCATATGTCGCAAATTGCTTGGATAGGTATATTATATCGGGCAGGCAATTGGCGGCCTCGGACCTTCACCCTAAAGAGTGTTTCTTCTACATTTTGAGGGGGATTAAAAACGTTTAGTTTGTTTTTTTCTGCAAAATTATCCAACGCGCTTTTGGGAAGAACGGTAAAACCCAGCCCTTTTGAAACCGGCAATAGGATCTGACTTAGCTGATTGATATATCCTGATTTAGGAATGTCTTCGAATTTGAGGGTTTTTAAATCCGCTTCACCGCATAAATCAAAATAGAGCGTTAGATAGTGTGCGGCATCGGGATGATGAATTAGTCCTAAAGTTTTGATTGTTTTTGCAATATTTGGATTGATTTCAACTTCGCGCGGCAAAATTAGACACAATTGCTCACGGCCAATCTTCTCGACATCAAACATGCTTTGTGTAGGATTTTGGGTGACAATGCCTAAATCAGTTCGGCCCTCAAGCACATCAGCAAGGATTTTGTGATTGGGCGCGACTTCTAATTCAAAAAAGAGTTTTGGATGGGTTTTCTGCATTTCGAGCAGAGGCGGATACAGCTTTAATGCAAATGATCCTGAGCATGCTAATTTGCAAATACCCTTTTGGGGGTCATCATAATTGAGCGCTTCTAATAGCTTGGTTTCATTTAATGTAAGCTGGATTGCATACTCAAAGATTTGCCGGCCCTGTTCGGTGAGTTCAAGGCGTTTAGTATTTCGTTTTATAAGGGCGTGCCCACAAGCGTCTTCTAATTTTTTGATATGCTGACTGACACCGGGTTGGGTCATATTTAGCTTTTGCGCTGTCTTGGTGAAATGGCCGATATCAACAAGTGTTTTGAATGTGTGCAGCCATGCGGGGTTGAGCATAAACAAGTCATCTCATAAAATAAAATTATCAAAATAAGAATAATTGATAATTTTTCAAAATGCAACGTGGTCGGTATTGTGGAGGTGATGAGGCGGATAGTCTGGCTCTTCACACAATATAGGTTCACCCCATGCTCATTGATAACAACAAAACATATCCAAGATCTTTTTCTCATATCGGTATCTCAGTGCCCGACCTTGAAGCGGCTGTGAAATTCTACACTGAAGTCCTTGGCTGGTATTTGATTATGAAACCCACGCAAATAATTGAGGACGATTCAGCCATTGGTGAGATGTGCACTGATGTGTTTGGAAAAGGATGGGAAAAATTTCGCATTGCCCACCTTTCCACGGGAGACAGGATCGGTGTGGAATTGTTTGAATTTAAAAATCAGGAGAATCCTGAGGATAATTTTGAATACTGGAAAACGGGTATATTTCACTTTTGCGTCCAAGATCCTGATGTGGAAGGATTAGCAGAAAAAATCGTGGCGGCTGGCGGTAAGAAACGCATGAAGGCACCCCGCTATTATTACCCGAATGAAAAACCATATCGCATGATTTATATGGAAGACCCGTTTGGCAATATTCTAGAAATTTATAGCCATAGTTATGAGCTTCACTATGCAGCAGGTGCATATGATTAGAGCCTAGAAGGTTTGCCAGAATGCGGCGCTTGGTGGATCACTAAGCGCCGTTTTTTTCCGCAACGGAGAAAAGCTGGTTTAGGGTAGAAGGTTTTCCAATTGGGTTTGGAAGCGCTTCAAGTCAGTTTCAATCTGCGGCCCTTTATTAACATCATAAGCTGCAAAACTGGGTTTGGCAGTCATTCCGAAGAAAGCAAAATTGATGTGGACAGGGGCAAGTAGCTCATCAAGTGACCGTCCTGCAAACAGGCTTTGATTTGGATCGGAAAAAGCTGTGAGTGGCGCATTGAGCGTCACTGACAACATATAGGATGTGTCCTGCATAAGGCCGCCACTGCCATATTGTTTGCTGGCGTCTTTGCGGCTTCGGCCATCACCTTTGGCTAAACGTCCATCCATGCCGGCGGTGTAGACTTCGTCAAAATAACGTTTTAATGGCCAAGGCATTCCCATGGAATTTAACGGGAATTGCACCAGAATGAAATCTGCCCATTGTTGATTTTTGACTTCTTCCTCAATGTCCCATGCTTGGGAAGTATTGACGCGGCGCACATCCTTATTTTGAGCCTGAAAAAACTGATGCGCACGCGAAACAAAGGCTTCGTTCAATTTGCCTGAGGAGGAGGGGAAAGGTTGGTGTCCATTAATGAGAAGAATTTTTTGCATAGAGTATTTCCAAGGTAATCGTCGAATTTATCTTAAACAGGGACAGGGATTGGTAGAGATTTTTTCGATAACTGACAGAATATGAGTGTTAATTGATACACCAGATGCAAAGATCTGGGAGAGATCCCTTGATTATTTCGCTAATAAATGCGGTACATACCCCCTCGAAGAGCCTTAGCAAGGAAACAGTTCTGCTTTTTTGACTAGATAAGGTGGCTGCGTTTTTGGTGAGGTATTCTTAAATTTACTTAGATTTTGACCGAAGAGTTATGTTTTGACCATTAGTTTCTACGAGATTATTTCACTAAGTGCTTATTTCATCTTGATGATGGCGATTGGCTTTTACGCTTACAGAAAGTCTACGAGCAACGTTTCTGAGTACATGCTTGGAGGGCGTCAACTTCATCCCGCTGTAGGTGCTTTGTCTGCTGGTGCGTCTGATATGAGCGGATGGATGCTCATGGGATTGCCCGGCGCGGTTTATTTATCGGGTGTGAGCGAAGCTTGGATTGCCGTTGGTTTGGTTATCGGTGCTTACCTAAATTACAGGTTCGTTGCGCCGCGTTTGCGAGTTTATACCGAGCTGGCCAGCGATTCCATTACGCTCCCAGATTTCTTTGAAAACAGGTTTGATGATACCAGCCACGCATTGCGCTTAATATCAGCGTTTGTGATTATTATCTTTTTCACCCTCTATACCTCTGCCGGCGTTGTGGCGGGCGGTAAATTATTTGAAGCAAGCTTTGGCATGGATTACCAGCTGGGGCTGTTTGTTACCGCTGGAGTGGTGTTGGCTTACACAGTGATTGGCGGCTTTCTTGCCGTAAGCCTGACAGACTTTGTGCAAGGCTGTATCATGTTCATTGCATTGGTGCTCGTGCCGATTGTGGCCTATCAATTTGTGGGCGGCATGCAGGGTGTGGAGACACAAATTGCTGCAGCGGCCAATACTGTGCAGCCTGCTGGCTCAGCGCCGCTTGATTTGGAAGGCTATTTTAGCTGGACAGATGGCGTAACTTTCATGAGCGTTGTGTCGCTTATGGCATGGGGATTGGGTTATTTTGGGCAGCCGCATATCATTGTGCGTTTTATGGCGATCCGGTCTTTGAAAGATATCGCAACAGCGCGGTATATTGGAATGTCATGGATGTTGGTGACTGTGATCGGAGCAGTGTTTGTTGGCATAATCGGTTTGGCATATGTTCAGGAAAACGCGCTTCAATCAGCTCTGACTGATTCAGAAACGATCTTTATCCTGCTATCTCAAACATTGTTTCATCCGCTCGTGTCTGGATTCTTGTTAGCTGCTATTCTGGCGGCAATCATGAGCACGATTTCGTCTCAATTATTGGTGTCGTCTAGTTCACTGACTGAAGATATTTACAAGACATTCCTGAAACGCAATGCATCTGAAAAAGAGCTTGTTATGGTGGGACGCCTTGCGACTGTGTTGGTTTGCGGGGTGGCGATTGTGCTCGCATTTGATCGCTCCAGCAGCATTCTTTCTTTGGTGGGAAGTGCATGGGCAGGCTTTGGTGCTGCCTTTGGACCGATTATCCTATTGTCGCTCTACTGGCGTAAATTTACGCGCAATGGCGCGTTGGCGGGTATGATTGCGGGTGCTTTGACCGTGTTATTCTGGCTCTACGCGCCCATAACAATTGATGGGCAATCCTTGTCTTCAATCATTTATGAAATCGTACCGGGCTTTGTGATCGCGTTGATCGTTGCTGTTGGTGTGAGTCTGCTGACCAAGCCAAGTGAGGCGACTGAAGGTGAGTTTGACGCCATGAAAACAGAGATGGAAGCTTTGCCGAAATCTTTGCTGTAAATGTGAAGAAGCGGGACAAGTTTTTGGTTTCGTATTCACGAGTGTTGCAACATAGACAAGCGTGCTATTTTCAGCATCTTGTCTATGTTATTATGCTTTGAGTAAGTGGAGTTAATGAGTTAATTGCACCCGTGCGCTTCCATCTCAATTTCGATAAGAAACTCTGGCATTGCCAGCCCTTGCACTTCTAACCATGTTCCGGTTGGGAAGTGTTTGGTATAAATTTCAGCGCGGTAACCGGCGACTTCCAAAAATTTGGCCATATCTGTTGTAAAGACATCTTCGATGATAACATCATCAAAACTACAGCCAAAATGAGCTAGGACTTTTTCTAGATCAGAATAGTTATTCTTCATCTGTTGTTCTAAATTACCAACCGCCGTTGGCGCACCTTGATCATCCATGCTTACAGCACCGGAAATTTTAACGGTATCGCCAATACGCACACCATGGCTGTACCCATAGGCTTTTTCAATTTCTGGCCTTAGCAAGAACCATTCAGGTTCTGCGCTGGTGGCGGAAGCGCTCTCGTTTGGTATCGTGTTGCCGCACGCTGCAATCAGACCAGTGACCGCTACAGGCAATATTAATTTTAGAAATTTTTGCATTTTTTTCCCCAGATTCTCTGTTGTTCTGTCAAAGGCTTTGACAGAACAACAGAAAGGGGAGCACCTTCCATATAGGGCGTCAAGTTCAACTCGGGGAGGTTATCCTGGCGGGCCAGCCACGAAGCTTTCGACAAGTGATCCAGCCAATAAACGCCAGCCATCTACCAGCACGAAAAAGATGAGCTTAAACGGCATAGAGATTGTCACAGGCGGCAACATCATCATCCCCATACTCATCAGGATAGACGCGACGACAAGGTCGATCACGAGGAAGGGGAGGAATATCATGAACCCGATCTCAAAGGCGCGCTTCAGCTCGGATATCATGAATGCAGGCGCGAGCACCTGAAATGGCGCTGCTTCTGCGCTTTCTAGTGTTTCTATATTTGCCATACCCATAAACAATGCCAGATCATCATCCTGCACATGCTTGGCCATAAAGGTTTTAATCGGGGCAGCAGCGCGCGGCAGCGCGTCTTCCAATCCGATAGATTCGGCCATGAAAGGTTCAACCCCTTCCTTATAGGCTACTTCAAAAGTGGGAGCCATAACAAAAGCGGTTAGGAATAGGGAAAGCGAGATAATCACCGCATTGGGCGGCGCTTGTTGAAGCCCCATTGCTGTTCGCAATAAAGATAGCACCACCACAATACGCACAAAGCTTGTTGTCATCACCAAAATTGACGGCGCTAAGGATAAAATCGTGATCACGCCGAGCATTTCAACAATGCCGCTCGTCATGCCTGCGCCAGTGCCCAGATCGAAATTAAATTCCTGAGCGATACCCGCAGGGGCCAGCAATAGCGTGCCTAATAATAGGAGCGTGACGCGGCCCATCATTTTGGTCGAGCGTTTGAGGGCGCGCATTATGGCTTCTCCGTTGTTTTGGAGTGGGGCGGTTTGGAGGGGGATGTCATTTTGCTGATGCTATTGGCCATTTGCTCGACAAGTGTTTTAGGCGTTTGCACGGGCGAAGCGGATGTATTCTCTGCTGTTGATGTCGGTTCTGGTTTTGGCGCATCTCGACTTGCCACGAGGGTTTGGTCTGTTTGACTTAGGCAAAGGAGGTGCTCGCGGCCATCCCAATGCACAACAGCGAGTTTGCGGCGCGCATCCATGCCGCGCCATTCGACGATGCGAAGATCAGATTGATTATTGATGAGATTGGCGCGCTGGCCGGCATAGCGGCGAGCAGCCCAGCCCATGCCTAGAATGATGGACAACACAAATATAAGCGCAGCAGTCGCGCGGATGAGTTCTTCCATGGTCTGACCAGTCTATAACGAGATGCTTTTTGCATGCCCAATTGCACCGATTCCAACAAATTGAAACGGTCTTGTTAACTTTTCGGTCTTGAAGGTAAATGAGTGGTTAATATCACTGTTCACAATTTTAAAAACTCCTTAACCTTAAGGGTGGAAACTGCCTAGTAGACAGGTCGTTTCTGCCCAGTGCGGATGCGCCGATTGATTTTTAGGAGTGCGATACGTGACTGGCCCTATGAATATGCCCATCTTCGGAATGATGAAAGCGCGCATGGACATGCTGGGTGAACGTCAAAAAGTGCTGTCGCAAAACGTCTCCAATGTGTCTACGCCCGGCTATACCCCTAAGGATGTTGATATATCTTCATTCAATGCCGCGCTGGCTAAGGGGAAAGTTGGCAATAATGCGGGTGCCGGCGGGCCGGCCAATGCTGGCGCGATGGCTGTTACGCATCCCGGTCACATCGCTGCAAGCGCAAGCCGTGGTTCACTTGTGGCTGGTGCATATATTGAAAAAGCACCCGATTCAGAGACCACGCTCGATGGCAATGGCGTCGTGGTTGAGGATCAAATGATGAAAATTGCTGAAACGCGTATGGAATTTGAGACCATGATTGGGCTCTACAATAAAAGCCTGTCCATGATGCGACTGGCTGCAAAAGCACCACGTTAGAAATAAAGAAGAGGAATTAAGCTATGTCTGGCGATTTAATGTCTGCAATGTCTTCGGCCGCTTCTGGTCTGCGTGCGCAAACTGTGCGTATCCGCGTGTCGGCGGAAAATCTGGCAAATGCAAATTCAACGGGCGATACTCCCGGCGCGGACCCATATCAGCGCAAAGTGCCTGTTTTTAAAAACTATCTAGATCGCGAATCTGGGGCCGAGCGTGTAAAAGTTTCTGGTGTGCACAATGATACAGCGCCATTTACGGTTAAGTTTGACCCGACACACCCAGCCGCTGATGAAGGCGGTATGGTGAAATATTCCAATGTCTCAGCGCTTGTTGAGATGACAGACATGCGCGAGGCCCAGCGCGCATATGAAGCCAATTTGAACGTTGTTGAAGCCAGCCGGTCCATGCTTTTGGCCGCTGTTGATATTTTGAAAGCATAGGTGAAGCGTTATGGATATCGGTGCAACCGCAGCAACAAATGCATATATGAAAGCAGCGCAAGCTGCACTTAAACCCGAAAGCTCACAAAATGTTGGCGGAATTTCAGGTGCGCCATTTGGTCAAATTCTTGATGCCGCAATTTCCCAAACATCAGGCGCGGCAAATCAGGCTGAAAATGCTATTGCTTCTGCCACTATGGGCAATGCAGATCTTGTGGATGTGGTAACAGCCGTTGCCGCCGCAGAAGCGACATTGGAAACAGTCGTCGCCGTGCGCGATCAGGTGATTTCAGCCTATCAAGAAGTTATGCGTATGCCGATTTAATTCTTCACTTTGAAGCGTTTCTTGGACGGATATTTTGAGCGATTGTGAATGACTCTAACCTCGCATTCTGCAATTGGCTCACCCTTTTCATGCACATCTATAGGGTGTTCAAATGAATGGCTTGGGTTTAGTGAGCTTTGGGTATGTGGGCTTAAACACCAAACCATGGGTGAATCAAAATTATTAAATTTTTTGCTTCCCTTAGTTTTCCAATAGAAATCTACATCGAAAAGCTGAATTGGTGTTGAGCTGTCATTTCTAATTCTAATGCTTTGTTTGTTATTTTCATCTGTTAACACTTCTATTGTGCAAGGGTTTTGTTTTGCGAAAATAAATAACCGATAGAAAAAACTCAGTGGAATTGGTAAGTCTGGCATGAATGAATGCTCTTACAAGTTGAGATTTTGCTGTAAATACCCCGCTGGTACAATTTAGTCTATGCTCGCGCCGTAAAACGTTGCTTTTGAAGAAGTAGAGTTCCCAGCTTCAAACTCGCATGTTAACCTAACCTCAGTACTTCAGGCGACGATGTCGAAGTGATGGTTAGGGGATAGGCATGGCGCAGGATATTTTATCTGAAACCAGCGTTGCGGGCAGCAATGTCTTTATCTCCTATTGCCGCAAAGATATGGATTTTGCCAATCAGATTGTCTCCATGCTGGAAGATGAAGGCTATGATCCCAAAATTGACCGTGATGACATTGCCGCGACGGAGCAATGGGAAGCGCGCTTACAAGAGCTAATATCAAGCAGTGACACAGTGGTTTTTGTGCTGACGGATGATTATCTGGCGTCACAAAATTGCGGCTGGGAAATTCAACAAGCTGTTGCGCGCAATAAACGCCTTATCCCCTTATTGCCCAAGCCTTTGACGGCAAAGGATGTGCCGCCGGAATTATCTCGGCTCAATTACATCCATTTTTTCAGTCTTAATTCCGGGGATGGAACTGGTTTTTATGCCGGTTTTAAATCTTTGCAGCGTGCATTGCGCCATGATTTGGAACGCTTGCGCCTATTGCGGCGCTATGAAGAGCGGGCAAAAGAATGGAAAAGCGGCGGTGGCGTGCTTTTGACAGGTGAACAGCTGGTGCAAGCACAAAACTGGCAAGCGCAGACTGAAAAAATCGAAAGCGTGCCTCAAGCTATTACCGCATATATAGACGCCAGTCAGATTGCGCATGTGAAGCGTCTGAAAAAGGAACGGGCTAGAGTCGCTCTATTGGGCGGCTTATCAATCGCGTCTGCATTGGCAACGATTGCTGCCATTATTGTGGGGTTTGGCGCATGGGTGGCGAAAGAAGAAGCCGCAAGCACGCTCGCTGAATTAAATGTGCAGACTGACGATATGAAAGTCATTGTTGGCGCCGCAGAGCAATGGGCAAGTGGCCGTCAAAGCTTGGCGCTGAACAAGCATGAAATCCCAGAAGATTATGAAAGCCAATCTGAGAATGCGACCCGTGTATCAGGGCGTATGCTAGAAGACGCGTATGATAAGCTCAATTCGCGCGATTCTATCGTTCATAGCGAGGCTGATCATGTGGTCTTTATTCGCCAATCTGTGCGGCGTGATCTGGCCAAAGCACGTTTTTATAATGGCAATGAAACAGCCGTTATTCCAATAGATGAGAATATCGCAGAGCTCACAGCTTTTGCTCCAGAACAAAAAGAACGTTTCAGTGATTATAGTCAGGTGCTCGCAGAGGATTTTGTTTCGCGCGCCGTTTATTCTTGCTTGGCATCTGACCGCATCAACGCAATCGGTGCGCAACTAGCAGAAGCACCTGAAGAGGTCCGTAAATTTATCAGCTGGCGCGATGCCGAAGCACGGGAAAAATCTGGTGTGATATGTGATGAAGCTAAAACTGCCGTTTGCAGTGTCGGTCAGGCGTGTGATTATGATGATGCGCCGTTTGACCAGATCGCTATGATAGAGCCTTCTATTGGAGATGTTGTGGAGGAAGCTCCATCTGTTACGCAGCCGCCACCAGTCACTAGCGAACCTATTAGGCCTGGAAGTCGAAATCCAACACAGGCACCTCCTCGGGTGCCAAGTCGCACTGTAGAAGCGCCCGCCGAACCTGTGATTGAGCAGGCGAAAATTGTAAAAGATTTTGAAATCACAGAAGTTTATCTGCACATTTCGGATAAAAGCCAGTATGCGGATGCGCAGATAATCGCCAATGAATTAAAGTCTGCTGGCTTTAAAGTGCTGGGCATTGATGTGGTTGATTATGATCCTGCAAAAGCGCGGTCTGTGCGCTATTATTATGATCCACAAGCTGAACAGTCAGCTTATTTAGCCGCATTCTGTGCTAAAGCTGCAAGTCAGACAGGGCGCGCAGGTTGGAGTGATGCTGGCAATTATCGCGTTATGTCACTGGCGGGCCGGTATGGAAAATTACCGCTCCACCGCGCAGAGATTTGGTTCTAGTTTGGTCTTAGCTAAATAACAGAACACATTCGCGCAAGGCTTACTTTAATGCTTTAAGCAGGGGCTACAAAAAAGTGGATTCCAAGAGTTCACCATGATTGCTGACCCAATACCCCAGCGAAAACAGAATGATCAATAACACCGCCCAAACGGCTATGTTTATTTTGCGTGATTTTGCAGCGTTTTGTTGTTGCAACCAGCGGCGCGGCTGCACGCCTTTCCAAACGAACACAATCTGAGTGGATAACAAAACACACACAACGTTGAGCAACACCAATATCGCTGCTGTGAGTGCATTTCTCGTATCACCAGACCCTAGATACATCGCCGACGCAGCCGATGGCGGCAAGAGTGCCACAGCCACCATGACGCCCACCAAGGATGAGGATAATCCACCAGTTAAAGACAGGGCAGCCGCTGCACCGGACGCTAGCGCGAGTGCGATCACTTCTGGATTGATATTGGTGCGGGAAATCAACTCTTGGCTTTCCAGATTTACGGGGAATATTAAGGCCAGCACAAAGACTGTCCCAAATCCGATAGCAAGGCCAGACACCGCCGTTTTTGCCGCCGTTAGCATAAGGGGGCTGGAGCCAAGCGCAGACGAGAGGCTAAAACCCAGAATTGGCCCCAGCAAAGGCGCAATGACCATCGCCCCGATGACCACGGCGACATTGTTCTCATTCAACCCGATCGCTGCCACAATGGCAGATAAAATTGTGAGTACGACAAAATCGATTGTCAGCTTGCTGCCGCCCATCACTTCCTCGACGAGCGCTTCGCGCATGGCTTGTTTGGGGTTTTTCTTTTCTTCCTTATCATCGTCAGATTTGGTCACTTCATTGCGCGGCAAAGTCGCTTCCACATCCATCACAGTTAAGCGCCATTGGTCTTTTGATGTAAAAATATTTTGCGCGGCATCCATGAGGGATTGGCCTTCGCCATCTTCCAGCAAAACCAGCACACTTTCGCGTGTCTCGTCTGGTTCAGCTTCTCTGTGCCAATCAATTGGACAGGCTTTTTCAATCGCAGCTTCAACGCGTTTTTGATAGGAGGCCGGATAAGTGATCTGGATATTTTTCATGAAGGTGCGCTGCCGTTGATGACGAAATTCGAGTGGCGCGGAGCATTGTTTATTGTCGCTGTAACGTCAATCGGGAAGAGACGAAATGACGGTTTAGAATTTTCATTTTGAAATAGAACTCTGGTCTATTCTTTGTCAGCAAACGGGCACGTGTCTTGAAGGTCGCTGTTCATTGCGAGGTCAGAATTGAAAATATCATAGGTGATGAGCCAGTCACCATTTGGTTGCTTTTGTCTCACTTCTAGGAATTTTCCGATATCCACGCCTGTTTCACCAGATTCTAAAGGTATAAAGACACAAGAGCGACCTCTCACAATGGCTAGGTCCGCATTCCCGTCAATTGTTTGTATATCGAATGCGATACTAAACCCTTGCTCGAATTTAGCCTCCCAATCTGCGATAGCGGTGCGGCCGATCACTTCAGGGCTGTTGGGTGGCATCATGATCGCGTTGGGTGCAAAGAGTTCTGCTAACGCCGCCCAATCATTGTTGTTATAGGTTTCCACCCATTTTGCCGAGGACGTTTTGATTGCACTTAAATCTTTGGGCGAGAGATCATCTGTATTGGACTGACATGCAGCTAACGCCAGCCAAATCACAGTTATCAATGGCATATGAAGTTTCATTTTATTTCCCCAACCAAAGCTCACAAATACTTTATTTAAAAGTAAGAGGCAATCAGCGCAATTAATCTGGCCGTTCAAGCCGTTTGTTGAGCTGTCAAAGCTATAGCGCAGAATCAATGGTTGGGCCAAAGATTCTGCGACTAAGTTAGCGAATTAGAAAATCATGATTTCAGGGATGGCGATGACACATTTGCCGCCCCAAGTGTATATCTGGCTAAGGGCGCTGGATATTTCATCTTTCAAATTCCACGGCAAGATCAACACATAGTCAGGTCTTGCAGACAATATCATCGCTGAAGAGACAATTGGGATATGGCTTCCCGGCATGCGCTTGTTTTGTTTGGCGGTTGCATTGTCAACAGCGAATTGAACGAGGTCAGGATGCACGCCTGCGAAGTTCATGAAAGTGTTGCCTTTGGCAGCCGCGCCATAAGCTGCAACGGTTTTTCCCTCTTCTTTGGCTTTGATCAGAAATTTAAGAAGTTCGTTTTTGACTTTTTCAGCCTTGCTCTGGAAATCTAAATAACCAGAAAGCTCATCCAGATTTGCGGCGCGTTCTTTTGCAATAATGTTGTCAACGGCATCGCTTATAGGGCGTGTGCCCGTGTCGCTGCGTTGTGCGAAGACGCGCAATGATCCACCATGTGTAGACCATTCTTCAACATCAAACACTTGCAAACCATTGGCTGCAAATATGCGGCGCACAGCAAGCAATGAAAGATAGGAATAATGTTCGTGATAAATGGTATCAAATTGAAGCTTTGAGATCAGATTTAGAAGGTGAGGAAACTCAAAAGTCGCGACGCCATCTTCTTTTAGAAGAATACAAAATCCGCGCACGAAATCATTGATGTCGGGTACGTGCGCCAGCACATTATTGGCGGTTGTTAGGTCAGCCGATTTGCCCTCGCTAACGAGGTGTCTGGCATATTCTTCGCCAAAAAATTCTTCGTATATCTCAATGCCTTTTTCGCGCGCAGCTTCAGCTGTGCTGGATGTCGGTTCTATACCATAGCAGGGGATATTGGATTGGAGCGCGTATTGCAGCAGATAGCCATCATTTGCCGCGATTTCGCAGATCATAGAATGATGATCTAGTCCGAAACGGCTCGTCATGTCGCTTACATAGCGTTTGGCATGATCACACCAACTTTTGGAAGTGGCACTGAAATAGGCATAATTGTTCGAGAAAAATTCCTCACGTTTTGCATAGTCTTGTGTCTGAACAAGCCAGCAATTGTCACACACCATGACCTTTAAAGGGTACCACGTTTCAGGTGCGTTATCATGATCTTGGGAAATGTAAGAGTTGGAAGGGGGAGCAAATCCTAGATCACAAAACATGTGCTCTAGTTCGGTCTGACAGTGACGGCACTTCATGAGTGAGCCTCATCTATATTCAACAAATAAATATCGAAGTGCCAACATTTTTTATGGTTAATTTGATGCAGGGGAAATGTAGGGTAAGGCATCTTCGAAAGCAGGCATTTTATATTACAAAAGAGTCATCTTTTCAAGAAATTTAAAGGTAAAATTGCAGTATTGGTAAATTAGTCGCACATGTGGAATTGTTATAAATTCAGCGTTGCTTATCATATTGAATATTATTCAAATTATTTAAAATAAGGGCGTGCAAAGTATTTCATATATTGCGCAAATATAAGTTTTTGTGCAGTAAATTATGAGCCTCAAAAGGTGATGAGGCTCCTGGAATATTGTGTTGGATTATTACGTTGGAGGGAATGGGCAAGCTGAGTCGTTTTATGGACGTTTAGCTTGAAATTAATCTCACTCACCCCGCCAAATATTCTACCATCTCAATAATCGCACCTGTCAGTGATGAAATCTCTTCCGGCGTGGTTGAAAAAGACGGCGATAGATACATCACATTGCCCAGCGGACGGATAAAGACACCATTATCGATAAAGCGCTGGCGGATGGCGGCAAGATCAAATCCGTTGACCAGTTCCACAGCTGCGACAGCTCCTAATATGCGCACTTGCTTGATATCATCGCGTGCTTCCAACGGACGCAATTCACGTTCAAACTGGGCTTCAATGGCTTTGACGCGATCAAGAGCGTTTTCTTCCTCCAATAGATCAAGACTTGCCATGGCGACTGCGCAGGCGAGGGCGTGGCCGGAAAAGGTTGGGCCGTGCATCAGTGCTTTATTGGGATCATCTGCATGGAAGACATTATATACACGGTCCGTCACGATTGTTGCAGCGAGTGGTGTGACGCCGCCCGTCAGTGCTTTCCCAATGGTCATAATATCAGGCACAACGCCGGCCACATTGGCGGCAAACATTTCACCCGTGCGGCCAAATCCAGTAAAAATCTCATCGAAGATCAAAAGTTTTTCAAATTTATCGCAGGTGTCGCGCAGATAACGCAGAGTTTCAGGTGAGTGCATTCGCATACCACCCGCACCTTGGATAAGTGGCTCAACAATCACTGCGGCGATGTCATTGCGATCTTCCAATATGTCTTCAAACAGGAATTTACTGTCTTCATCTTCGGGCAGGTCGAGTACATATTGATTTGCCAAAGCGGGTCCAAAAAGAGAATGCATACCTTCATCTGGATCACACACTGACATGGCTGCGAATGTGTCGCCGTGATACCCGCCTTTGAACGACATGAATTTAGGGCGTACCTTACCTGTGGTGTTTAGCCAGAATTGCACCGCGACTTTCATTGCGACTTCAACGGCGACCGAACCTGATTCCACGAAAAAAGTGCGTGATAAATCACCCGGTGTGATCTGTGCTAATCGCGTTGCTAATTGATAAGCTGATTTATGTCCCAGACCGCCCAACATGATATGGGGCATGGTTTCCAATTGCTTGATCAGCGCGTCTTTTAGTTTGGGATGATTATATCCGTGTACGTTGGTCCACCAGCTGCCAATTCCGTCAATTAATTGTGTGCCGTCTTCTAGAAATATGCTCGCGTTTTGGGTATGAGAGACGGCGGCCGGTTTGGGATTGGTTTGCATCTGCGTATATGGAAGCCAGATGTGATCCAAACCTGTGTCTAGCCATTCGATTTTGGATTTATCTGAACTCATTTTACAACTTTCTACGCTTTTGATGCTCTGGTGTATGCCAGATGCATTACCATAAACCATATTGGGGCCTGTTATTTCTCGCCAAGTTGATGAATTGAATGCATTTGCGCAAGCAAAACTCGATAAACTTCACGCAAAAGATTTAAAGCGTGGACTTATCCCCACATCGCGCGGCGTTGGTGGGGCTATTGTGCGTGATGGAATTCCTGCAATTTCTTTTTGCGATAATGACTATCTGGGCCTCTCTCAAAACACACGCGTTGTGGCAGCAGCAGGAGCAGCAGCTATTCGCTATGGTGCAGGTGCTGGGGCATCTCGGTTAGTGTCTGGTGATAGTCCACTTAATCATGAATTAGAGACATTACTTGCCAAAATGAAAGGGCTGGAAGCTTGTCGTATTTTTGGCTCGGGCTATATGGCAAATTTAGGTGCGATACCTTGTTTGGTTGGTAAATCAGATGTCGTCGTGATGGATGAACTTTCTCATGCATGTATGAGAGCCGGCGCGCAGCTCTCTGGCGCAGAGATTCGCACCTTCAAACACAATGATGTGGAAGATGCACGACAGAAATTACACAATATCTCGGCAGATAGTCGCATATTATTGATGACTGAAACAGTGTTTTCTATGGATGGAGACCTTGCTCCATTGGAAGAATTACAAGCCCTTTGTGAAGAATATGGCGCGTGGCTGATGACAGATGACGCGCATGGTTTTGGCGTCATCAAGCAGAATAATCCGGCGCTTATCCAGATGGGCACGCTGTCTAAAGCTGTAGGAGTTTATGGAGGATATGTATGTGGTCCTGCGGCGTTTATTGAGTTGATGATAAGCCGTGCGCGCACTTTTGTTTTTACAACAGGCTTGCCGCCTCAAGTTTTGGGAGCAGCGCTAGAAGCCGTCAATATTATCAATGAAGACACGCATTTAGCCAAAAATGTTATGGCAAAAACGACCGCATTTACAGATGCGTTGGGGCTGCCAAAACCCACGAGTACCATTGTCCCAATCTTGCTGGGCGAAGCAAGCATTGCCTTGAAAGTACAAGCTAAATTGCTAGAAGACGGCTTCCATGTATCTGCCATTCGGCCGCCAACCGTGCCCGATGGTAGTTCGCGTTTGCGTATCGCTTTTTCTGCCTCACACGAGCTTGACGATGTGTTGGCTTTGGCTAACAGTTTAAAAAAACATCTACCAAAAGATGTATTAAATATATAACGGGACACCAAAATGAGTAGCGTATTTATCACGGCCACCGGCACGGATATTGGCAAGACATTTGTTGCATCTAAAATGCTAAACGAATGGCGGGAGCAAGGTCTTAATCCGCATGCTGTCAAACCGTTGATGAGCGGATTTGGAGAAAGCGACCTTGCTCAATCTGATGCTGGGCAATTGCTGGCTGCAATGGGGGAAAAGATTACCCCTGAAAATGTAAATCGTATCTGTATGCGCCGCTATGAAAAACCAGTTGCGCCAAATCAAGCAGCGCGAGAAGCTAACCAAGCTCTTGATTATGATGACATTTTGGCTTTTGTGAATTCGCGTGTTTTGCTGGCAGAAGGGTCTCCTATCATCGTTGAGGGTGCGGGTGGAATAATGTCTCCGGTGACGGATAACAAATTGCATCTTGATCTTATTTATGACCTTGCAATGCCCGCAATCTTGGTCACAGCCAATTATTTAGGATCAATTAGTCATACACTTAGCGCCCTAGAAGTGATGTCTAATAAGGGTATTGTCCTCGAGCGTGTGGTGGTGACAAAACCAACCAGTGAGCATGGAGAAGCGGAGGCTTTAATCGAAGAATTACAGCGCTGGAGTGATGTGACTTTTGAGGTGGCTTAGGAAAATTCCAAGTCCGAAATCGGCGAGCAGAAATTGAAACGCTAAGCTATTTTTATGAAAGAGCGATAAAATAGCGAGGTATTTCAATGTCATTCCAATTTCATGCACTTTCACCAGAGCCTTTTAAACATCTTTTTTCACTGTCTGATGAAGATTTGATGGCGCATAAAGCGGTTCGCCGTAAAGCGACATCTTATCCTGGCGCGCCTTGCCGGATTAGTTTGGAAGATGCGGTACAAGGAGAAGAGGTTATTCTTGTCCAGCATGCACATTTACCTGTAAATTCCCCCTATGCGTCCAGCCATGCTATATATGTGCGTCAAGGTGTTGAGCAGGCAAAACCAGATATTGGTGAAGTCCCACAATTAATGAGAGAGCGATTAATGTCCGTACGTGCATTTTCGGTCAATCATATGATGGTCAATGCAGATGTTGTTGTGGGAACAGAGTTGGAGAAATCTATCGCGCAGATGTTTTCAATTCCTCAAGTGGATTATCTACACATGCATTATGCAAAGCCCGGATGTTTTGCAGCTAGCGTCACGCGGGTTTAATTGCCAGACATTGGCCCTGGAATTCCCTTAATGCCGAACATGGCCAGTTTCAGGCTATTGGCGATGCGGTTGGCGCGTTCGTAAAAATATTCCACGGCTTCAGGTGTGGCTGCAGTATCTTCTAGCGTTTGGCGAAATAGGGACAGCCAGATGGCAAATTGTTCCTCTTTTGCCTGCGTAACTTCCATATGTGCTGGAACTGGACGACCATGATATGTGCCTGCATTGAGGGCAACAGAAGACCAGAAGCGTTTTAGCGTATCCAGATGTGCATCCCAATTGTCACCAATTTTATTATTGAAAACAGGTCCAAGTTCGGGGTGGACGCGAACACGATCATAAAATGTATCGACCAGTGTTGATATATATTCTTCGTCAATTCCCATTGCAGCGGCATCAGCTTTTATCTGAGCGCGGCGTTCATCTGCGGTGCGTTGTATGCGGGTCAATTGCAAGTCTCCATCCGTCGGGATGCAATATATCAAGAGAAACCAGATCGTCCCACGCGACGAATAAGCTGTGGGACAATCTGTCTGATTGAGATGCTTTATGCGTTCATTTTACGCGTTGTATTGATGAGGTCATGGAGAACTGCGTTAAACATGGCAATTTGCGGCTCATGCGCCAATGCGCCTTCTTCGTTGAATGCTGTAAAGCCATTTGAGATAGCCGCTTGGTTTGGCACAACATACACGCCGATATTACCCAGATACATGCGCAGCGGCACGAGGCCTCTTAAGGCTCCAAGACCGCCCGGAGATACGCCAGAGATAGCAGCAACTTTCCCCTCGAACGGCACCCATTTAGGTTCAGCTTCAGGGCTGGGGCGTGTGACCCAATCAAGTGAGTTTTTAAGTAGGGCAGAGAAAGAGCTATTATATTCAGGTGAAGCGATGAAAAAGCCATCATGATCATTGAATAGCTGTTTTAGTTTTTGAGCATTTTCCGGCATGCCATGTTCTGCTTCCAGATCCTCGCATAAGATTGGCATGTCAAAATCTGCAAGATCGATGAAAGTGGCTTCGACATTCATATCTGCAGCGAGTTTGCTCGCGTGTAGAGCTAGTTTTTTGTTTAAAGACTCTTTGCGTTTACTGCCTGCGAGAAAAAGGAGTTTTACCATTTTTGCTATCCTATCCGATTATGCATCCATTCTGACTGTTCAACACTGATTAGGCGTCAATTTGCAACTCATTCCTTTCAATAGATGGTGTCTTGTTTGCGAAAAGCATCTGGATTTTGTGTGTTATTTTTGCTGCATCTTGAACCTTCGTGCAGTTTCGAAACGTCTAAAATCGCCGTAAACAGCGAGAAATCAGCGATTGCTGCAATGATGAGCGGCAGATGAATGATTTGTTACTTTACTGTTCAAAAGCGGGTGATAGTAGTCTGCGCCGCCTTCCTATAGAGGCGTTTAACAGGAATGTAGATTATGAAAAATTATTTAGTTTCAGTAGCTTTGCTTGCTAGTGTCAGTTCGGCTGCGTTCGCAGAGGAAACAAAATCTGGTTGGACAGGTGAGGGTGCGTTAAGTGCCGGTCAAACTTCAGGTAACACAGATACACGTGATATTGGGCTTGGTTTGAAACTAGCTAAAACATCAGGCCCATGGGTTTTTGGTGGTGAAGCAGCCGTGGACTATGGGGAAATTGACGGCGTTGAATCAAAAAACCGTATTTATGGTGGTCTGAATGTTGACCGTGAGATCAATGACCGGTTGTTCGGATTTGGTAAAATCACTCACGAACGCGATGAATTTACAGGCTTTGACTCTCGCTCTTTCCTTGGTGCTGGTCTTGGGTATCACGTGCTAACAGGCGAGCAGACAAAGTGGACTGTACGCGGTGGTCCAGGTGTGAAGTATGATGAAGTTAAGCCTATTATTGTAGAAGGCGAAGCAACGATTCCAGCTGACACACTGACATCTTTTTCAGTGTTTGCAGGATCTGAATTCTCCCACGCTTTTAATGACAGTGTGACTTTGTCTAACTCAACAAGTGTGATGTACGCTGAGGAATCGACACAGATTTCAAACATTTTGGCTGTGACATCTAAATTTAGTGATGCACTGTCTGGTCGTGCATCTTATGAAGTGCGTCATGACACAAACCCTCCTGCAGGATTTGAAGAAACAGACACAGCGACACGTTTGTCACTTGTGTATGGATTCTAAGGGAACTGATAAAGTTAGTTCTCATTATGAGATAAAAAAGCACTGCTCCTGAAAAGGGGCAGTGCTTTTCATTTGGCTGCTTAGTGGGAGTTTGAAAGCTTGAGTGCTTTTAACTCCTTCTTTGAGAATTGATGCTTGCGGCGGATTTTAATGTTATCTTCCGTCTGTTTGTTTTTGCTTTTCAGGTTTGCATATAAAGTGGAGATATCAATTGCAAAACCACGCTCATTGAGTGGAGGTTTTGACAATTCGACTTCATACCAAATGCCAGATATACGAACATGCCAGATGAGGCCTTGAAGGTGTTTTATGCCTTCTGGTGGCGCATCTGATTGCCAGTAATATTTGAATCTATCACGCGAGAAAGGGACATTCAGCTTTTTACAAAGCTTACGTGTTTCTTTGATGATACCATCCTTAGGATCAACATATAATTCAGCGTACCAATCTGTTGGTTGGCTATAGCCACCCCATCTTGATGTGCCGAAAATTGAACCATCAGGTTTAGACTTTGTGTTGTAGTAGATGAAATCCTGCAAATGCTCGCGCACATGCATTTTTACAGTGCTACCTGTGTCTAAATGCTGGCAAATCTCACTGAAAACATCATCCCATTTGCGACCTTTCTGTTTGTGTAGAAAACGCTTTAAGGGTGCGAGGTTTTCGTTGAGGTGTTTTGCGTGACCTGCTTCCTGCATCATTCGGCGACCGGTCACATGCTGACGATCGGGGCATTTATCATAGCGCATTTTAGAACGCGGTGCATGACGATGCCCCCAGCGTGGCCGGGTGACGATGACTTTGAACATATCTTCACGCATGATTGCCTCCATAATGGAAACAAACGAGATGAAGGTGCGAAATTTTATAGAAAAGGTTTAGGCGGTTTAACGCGCCTGCATAGGAATTGCCCATGATGAAATAACCCATAAATTAGAAGAGATTTTCCTGCGAATGGATGATTTATCGTTCGACATTTTGCTCTCCTCTGTTTGGGTTTGTTTCTCTGGTTTAGTTAGCGCCTATTTATGGCGATAGTTTGTCTATTCGGTTTCAAATAGATTATCATACTGACTGGCGACATCGTCCAGATTGATTTCATTGAGGAATGTTGAATAGGCCAAATAGGATACAAGGTGGCGCATATCGCTTATCCATGGCGGCACAAATTCGGGTTCGCTCAATAGGTTTTGATCACGCAATAACTTGATGGCTTCAAGGTCAATTAGATCAAATTTGCCGACGAAAAGCCGGCGCATATCTGCAATATCACCAGATTTTACAGCTGTACGAAGGTAATTGTGAACATCCAACAAGCCGCCTAAATAGATTGCATCTTTCGTGAAGGGGGCACCGCCTTCAACAAGGCCGCCACGCACGATACGGCGCGCATTTTCAAATGCCTCAAAGTCTGATTGATGAGGCATTTTTTCTTTGAAAAAATTGAAAATCTGGATGAAATCCGCACCGTTTTCGGCCATATCAATTGCAATAACGCGGTTAGCAAGGCGGCGCATGCGAGGCGGATCAAGCGCGCCGGAAATAAATTCAGCAAACACAGCAAGACCTTCTTGTGTTCTTGCATTACCTGGATGGCTTTCCCCAAGAATTGGAAAGTTCGTTTGCGATAAACCATTAAAATTGGTGGCTATGTGCACCAGCGCTTCATGTTGAATGAGTTGGATGACATCCAGATCCGAAAAGTGTGCATTTTCGCGTATTTTAATATAATCGCGTCCAGCAGCTGCTTTGGCAGATACATCAGGTGTGACGATGATTTTAGGCGCGCGATCACCAAAATAAAGAGGAAGCTCCGCGTCCATGCGTTCTTTGAGCGTTTTTGCATTTAGCGTTTCTGCCGGCTCAAAATAACTCGATGTTAGGTCAAATTCAGAAAAGACTTCATCCAGTCGCTGCGCAAATTGTAGAATAGCTTTCTTTTTGTCACCAATGGGAGATTTAGGTCCACCATATAATGCGCGAGAATGCGTGTAGAAGTCTTTTGTGCCCACGCTCGCCATCATTGAGGCTGTTTGGCCAAAGACATCGCACAGGCGCAGGAGCCAGTCATGCACGGGGCTGGAACCTTCAATCAGTGAACGCGCTTGCTCGACTAATTCGAAGGAGGGGGCCGGATCGATTTTTTTATAAACAGGTTTGGGCAGGGATTTACATTTATCGGCAAAAAACTGCTTGGAAACAGATGCATCCCAGCTAATTGAGCTTAGGACCGGCAATCTATCTTCAGCCTGTAATAACAGGCTAGAGGCTTTTTTTAGTTTCTTAAGTTCACCTGTCGAAAATTCGGTCATGTCTAACTCGCTTCAGCGACGGCGGCTTCATATGCATCGAGTGCTTCTAGCCAGTCCATTTCAGATTGTTCGGCTTTGTTTTCTTGCGCAGCGCGCTCTTTCATTAGCTCAACCATGCGGTCTGAGCTTGGTGGTGGGCCAGCTAGCTCCGTATCAATCTCGGCTATCTTTTTGTTCGCTGTCTCCAACGCTTTTTCCGCTTGCTCAGCTTGGCGTTTGAGGGGCGCAGCTTTTTTTCGCGCTTCGGAGGCGCGGCGTTTTTGTTCGTCGCGTTCTGCTTTGGAAAGCACAGGTTTAGAAGGCGTTTTAACATCGGACGTTTTTGTTGGTTCTGGGACTGCTGAGGCGTCAGTCCCTGTTTGCTTTTTTGATTTTTTGGACTTCTTATCACCCTTGTCAGCATTGTGTGCAGCAGGTGCTCGGTCTGCTTGCATAACAAGTTTTCGATAGTCATTTATGTCGCCATCATATGGCTTTGCGGAGCCATCTTTGACCAGCCATAAACTATCGGCTGTGGCTTCTGCGAGGTAGACATCGTGGGTGATGAGGAGCACGGCTCCGGGATAGTCGTTTAATCCGTAAATCAGCGCTTCGCGGCTGTCGATATCAAGGTGGGATGTTGGCTCATCCAGTATCAGGATATGCGGTGCTTCCATTGCTGTCAGGCCAAGCAGGAGGCGCACTTTTTCACCCCCTGAAAGCTTTTCGACTTTGGTTTCAACTTTTTCATGTGGGAAGCCCATAGCGGCAGCAACAGCGCGTTGGCGAGGGACTGGCGTACCCGTAGGCAGGGCTAACCGTACATGCTCCAATACTGTTTCGCCGGGATGTAGTTCATCCATCTGGTCCTGCGAGAAATACCCGATTGTAATGGCTTTTGCGCCAATGACTTCACCTGCCATTAAAGGCAGAAGTTTGGCGATGGATTTTACGAGCGTTGTTTTACCTTGACCATTGGTGCCGACAATCGCGATACGGTCGTCTGGATCCATACGCAAAGTGACATCAGATAAAATTTTCGCATCCATTCCATAGCCAAGATCTGCATCGCGTAGCTCAAGAAGAGGTGGAGATAATTCATCCTTGGGGCCGGGGAAATTAAACGGCGCACAGCGTTCTTCTATCGGGATAGTCACGTCTTGCATTTTCTCTAGCATTTTGACGCGAGATTGTGCTTGGCGTGCTTTGGAGGCTTTGGCTTTGAAGCGATCTACGAATGATTGTAAGTGCGCTTTATTCTTATCTTGTTTGGCTTTTTGCGCTGTTAATTGTTCAACTTGTTCAGCGCGTTTCTTCATCCACGCATCATATCCCCCCACGCAAAGTGAGAGTTTCTGGTGTTCTAGTGCGATTGTGTGTGAGACACAGCGGTTTAGCAAATCTCTGTCATGGCTAACGATTAGCACAGTGTGTTTGTATTTGCGGATATAGCCTTCCAGCCATGCTGCACCTTCAAGGTCAAGATAGTTGGTTGGCTCATCTAGGAGCAATAAGTCTGGCTCCGAAAATAGCACGCCGGCAATAGCGGCACGCATGCGCCATCCTCCGGAGAATTCTCTGGTGGCGCGGGATAGGTCATCATTGGTGAAGCCTAGCCCCATCAATACCTCAGCAGCGCGTGCTTCAGCTGTCCAGGCGTCAATATCTGCCAGACGCATATGGATTTCACCAATACGGTCGGGGTCAGTTGCTGTTTCTGATTCAATCATGAGTGCGTGGCGTTCTTCATCACATTCAAGAACGACTTCAAGAATGGTTTGATCTGTTGCAGCGACTTCCTGCGCCACCCAGCCCAAGCGTGCACCTTGGTTTAGTTTGATCGGACTATCGGCAGATGGTTTGGCGATCTCTTCACGAATAATGCGTAGCAGGGTGGACTTGCCTGTTCCATTGCGACCAACAAGGCCGACTTTCCAGCCGCTAGCAATTTGCGCGTTGGCATTTTCAAACAAGGGGCGGCCCTGAATGGCGAATGTGAGATCAGATATTTGTAGCATGGGAAGGGGTGTAGCGCCGCCCACGCAGATAGCAAGACTTTTGTGAAATGCGTCGTTGCAAATATAAGTTTGGATGTAGCTTTAGGCTAGGAAACCAATTGCCAATCATTCATTGATGCATTTGTGTTCTGCTTTAGAAATTCATTGGCCTCATCAGTAGGCAGAGGTTTTGAATAATAATATCCTTGAATCAAATGGCATCCTAGCAGCTGAACCAATTCAAGTTGTTTATGTGTTTCTACACCTTCGACGATGCATTTAATTTCCAAATGAGAACATAAATCTACGATTGTCCCCATAATATCTCGGGAAATTTTCTTGGCTTCAAGATCGGAAACAAATGCACGGTCAATTTTGAGGCGGTCGATTGGCATTTTTTGGATATAGCCCAAACTTGAATAGCCTGTTCCAAAATCGTCGAGGGCAATTTCAACACCAAGGTCCCTGAACGGACGCAAGACTTCATTTGCACGTTCAAAATTCACCATCATTGTGGTTTCTGTAATTTCAAAAACAAGGCGTTTAGGTGAGAAGCCACTTCTCATGATAATCGCCATGAGTTTTAGAGGTGTTTCAGGAGATGCGAGGTCGGATGCAGACAGGTTGAATGATAGATATGTGTCTGTCGTCCAAGACGAGGCGACTTTGAGGGCCTTTTCCATCAAAATCGTTGTCAATTTACTGATTATACCTAGATTTTCTGCAGCCGGAATAAATTGGGCAGGAGAGACAAAACCCAATTGTGGATTATTCCAACGTGCTAAGGCTTCCATTCCAACAGTGCGGCCACTGTGTGTATCTACAATCGGTTGGTAATGAACTTGAAGTTCTTCTTCTAAGTTTGCATCGATGAGACATTGTTCCATTTTTCTTTGGCTCAGAATGGAATGTTCATGTTCCTTGGAGAATAGAACTGGGTGTCCTTTTGAGTGATATTTTGAATGGTAAAGTGCATAATCTGCATATTCAAACAAAGTTTCAGTTGTTTTGGCGAATTCGGGGAATTGAGCAAAACCAATTGTTCCACCAATGCTCACTGTTCCAAAGTTTAGAGTGAATGGCTGTTTAAGCAGCATACAGATGCGTTCACCCAGTTTGAACAATTTTTCTTCAGTTTGTGGTGTGTTTAGGATAATTCCAAATTCGTCGCCGCCCAATCTGGCTAGAAATACATCTGCTTGTAACTGATCGGTCAAACGCGCTGAGGCTGCCTCTAGCAATTGGTCACCGGCTGCATGCCCGTATATATCATTGATAGATTTGAAGCCGTCCAAATCTATCAGGCCAATACTCAAGCTGTCTTCACTTTCTACGTCTGCATTGAGTTTTTGAAAGAAATGGCGTCGATTGGGAAGTGAGGTTAGCGGGTCAACTTTCGCCAATTTTTCAACGGTTACAGCCAATTTTTTATGCCGCATTATCATGCTTACGAGCAGTATCGTTGCGATAATACAAATTCCACCCAACAACATCAGTATTTTGCTAGTTACGTTGCGATGATTGTCATTGCTTTCGGCTGCTGCTTTTGTGCCTTCAGCTGCTTGGCGGATCAATTGTTTCGTGTAGAGCTCAGTAAGAGCGAATGCATTGTCTGTATTTTTTATAACTGTTTGCACATTTAGTCGATCAACTAACCATTTTTGGAAGTTGTCTTCATAACCATCTAGATGTTGGGTAAGTTCTGATTTTTGATCCTTTGACCAGTTTCGCTGTGCCAAGATTGAACGCATTTTTTGTATACGATCATAAAATTTTTCGACATAAATATCATCTCCTCTCAGCATGTAGTCTTTTTCATGCCGGCGTAAGTACATCAGGTGGGAGAGAAGCGTGTCATCCTTTAGGGCAATTAATAGATCTTCTGCTTTATGGGCAGAATTCCTTAGTTTGCCTTCCAAGCCAGAATCTTGATCTAGCCCTATGGATTTATGCAGTTTGAACTGTTGCTCGACTGCTGCGTGATAGGCATGCAATTGCTTTAATAAAGGGGCTGAATTGTGGACGATATTGTCGGTCCATTTGGAGTCAAGTTCTGTATAGATAGCCTGAATAGTTTCATCAAAAACTGATTGCAGACGCAATTCTCTGGATAAGAGAAACTCTTTTTCGATTTTGTGTAATACGGTTACTTTTGCTTCTATTGAGAGGCTTGATGAAACAAGTGAGTTGTGGAAGCGCTCACTGCCCAGAGTGCGATTTGTTTGGGTGGAATAATATACATAGCAAATAATGCTGAATATCAACATTACAGCAATCGTCGCTGCTATTTGATACTCACTTTTATTCATCATTTTCATGGAAACATCCATTATTCTTGTTTGGGCAATGCTGAACAGATAATGCGTTTTTATTAATATTTCGCTTTTTTGACGCTGTGGATTGCAGGTTTATTATATGATTTGAAAAGAATTTTTGGGTTATTGAGCAAATTGTAAATTATTGATTCAGTATCATTTCATTCAAGTAAAAAGAGAGTTAATCTCGTGCCGACCTGAATAAGTATTTGTATAAGTATATTGCACAAAATTATTTAGATAGAATCTATATGTCGTATAAAAAAGAGGCGGCTTGTTTTGGAATTAGTCATAAATTCGCCTAGCAAGCATCTGACTATTTCTGTGCAGTTTGGATCCGCTATGGCTCAAGTATACGTGCCGCAACACTTAGTCCCGCCATTCTGCCTGTCGCTAAACAAGCAGTTATGAGATAGCCGCCGGTCGGAGCATCCCAATCAATCATTTCCCCGGCACAATAATTACCAGGGTAATCTTTGAGCATGAGGTTTTCATCCAGTGCCTCCCAATGTACTCCGCCAGTTGTCGAAATAGCTTCATCCAAATTCGCTGTTCCAGTGATGGTGAGTGGAAGGGATTTGATCCGCCAAGCTAATTTTTCCATGTCTTGCAAGAAGGCTTTGTCTATTTCCTCATATAGGAGCGCGAGTTTGACACCGGATAATTTTACGGTCTTGCGAAGGTAATTAGAGAGCGATTGTTTTCCGCGTGGGCGAGAAAGTTTATTTAGGATATCCTGCTCTGACATGTGGGGTAAGAGATCTATAATCAGCTTAGCAGATCCATAGGCTTTTATTTGTTCCCGTATTTTGGCCGAGAGCGTGTAGATGGCTCCGCTTTCCACGCCTTTTTCGGTGACGACAAACTCACCTGCTATTAGGTCTTGGCCAAGGCCGACACGAATTGATTTGACCGGTGCACCAGCAAAATCTTGCTTGATTTTATCAGACCAGTTGATGAGAAAGCCGCTATTGGATGGTTCAAATGGTATGGTTTGAAGCGATTGTTTGTTGAAAATGTCGGCCCATTTACCATCAGACCCTAAGCGTTTCCAGCTGCCGCCGCCCATGGCGAAGATGGTGGCTGTTGGGCTGGAGGTGCGTATGCCTTCTGGGGTGTCGAATATTAGTCCACCTAAATCATTCCAGCCTTGCCAGCGGTGTTTTGTGTGCAGGACAGCGCCGCGTTCGCCCAAACGCATGAGCCATGCGCGTAGCAAAGGAGATGACTTCATCATGACAGGGAAAATGCGTCCCGTGGAGCCTGTGTGTGCTTCTATCCCTAAATCAGCCATCCACTTTATAATATCTTGAGAACCAAATTGAGAGACCATTTCAATCAATCGCTGGTTATCTCCATAGCGGTTGAGAAAAATATCTTCGGGTTCTGAATGGGTGATGTTGAGGCCGCTCTTGCCTGCCATGAGGAATTTTCGGCCCACACTTGGCATAGCGTCATATATATCAACGCCAATGCCTTTGCCCGTCAGTATTTCAGCTGCCATTAAACCGGCTGGGCCGGCACCAATAATTGCGACGCGGTTTGATTCTGACATTCTTATACAGCCCGTTTAAAAAAGAGACTGCAAGCTGTGCCATTGTGAGAGGAGAAGATCAACACATCATCTGCTTGCCAGTGATGTGAAATAGAAGACTTAAAAGTTGTTGGTTTGATGTAATGTTAACGATATCATTTTGGATTGGAAGATGTTATTCAAAAGAATAATAAACAAAATGGGAGAGGAAATTGAACATGAAATCTATGTTGTTTTCAGCAATAATGGCTATCACTTTGCCAGTTGCGACAGCTCAAACAAAAATTGACATTCACACGGACAAACCAATCGGCACGATTCAGCCTGAAATTTATGGGCAGTTTCTCGAACATGTTGGCACACAGGTTTATGACGGAATATGGGTGGGCCATGAGAGCGATATTCCAAATACGGACGGTATTCGCAATGATGTGTTTGAGGCCTTATCTGTGTTGGATATTCCCGTTATTCGCTGGCCGGGCGGGTGTTATGCAGACCTTTATCACTGGAAAGACGGAATAGGTCCGCAGAGCGAACGTAAAAAGCGCGTCAATATGGCTTGGGGCGGAACAGCTGAACCCAATGGTTTTGGGACGCACGAATTTTTTAATTTTGCTGAAAAGCTAGGAGCGAAAACATACCTTAATGTAAATCTTGCATCGGGTACAGTGAATGAAGCCTCTGACTGGTTGGAATACATAACGTTTGATGGCGAGTCAGATTTAGCCAATCTGCGCCGGGCGAATGGACGGGACAAACCGTGGTCGATTGATTATTTATCAATTGGAAATGAGACTTGGGGGTGTGGTGGTCATATGCGAGCTGCTGCATATGCCGATCAATATGCACAATGGGCGACTATCTTGAAAACAGGTGGTGAGCAGCCAACGCGTATTATCTCTGGGTCGCATCAGGATAATATCGACTATTCAGCCGAAATTTTGACGCATCCGAATATGTCGGATCTCTCAGAAGGAATTTCATTGCATTATTACACCTTACCAACGGATGATTGGGACGATAAGGGCGCAGCATTGGGATTTTCGGAGTTGGAATGGGCGTCAACCATTAAGAATACCTTGAAAATGGAAGCAGCGGTTTCGGACTTTTTGAAGGTGCTTGATGCTAGTCAAGTCGATGACGATTTTGGATTGTATGTCGATGAGTGGGGCATGTGGGTTAATACTGAAGATGGAGACCCTTCACTTCACCAGCAAAACACTATTCGTGATGGTGTGGTTGCGGCCCTCAATCTGAATTTATTCCATGATCATGCAGACAGAATTGCAATGACGAATATTGCTCAGATGGTCAATGTTTTGCAGGCCATGATTTTGACCGACGGTCCTGAGATGGTGCTAACACCTACATATTATGTTTACAAAATGTATCGTCCTTTTCAGGGAGCGGAATCGTATGCCGTTTCAATGAATAGCCCTGTGTATGAGAAAGAAGGTATTGCATTTGACGCGCTTTCTGTATCTGCGGCGCACAATGAAAATGGAGATATAGTTATTGCATTAGTGAATGCGGACCCGAGCACATCGCATGATATTGAAATTCCAGTTGTCGGGGATGTGACTATTACGGGGCAACAATTATATGGAGCTGAACTTGATGCGCATAATAGTTTTGAGGAGCCAGACGCTATTCAGCCAAAGAGTTTAAAGTTGAAAGCGAAAGGTGGAGATGTGGATTTAACTTTACCAGCACGCTCTGTCACCGTGTTAACATTAGAAAGCACTAAACAGTAAATACATATTTGAACGTACATCCCCATTATTTTAATGGGGATGTGCATTAATAAATAAAGAGGAATAGAGCTTAGAGAAGCTTTATCGCGTAACCTGGACCTAGATCATAAACATCGGCGCTGACGGCGACATTGGTTAGTCCCAAATTGCAAAGCTCGGCGACGATGGAATCTGACAAATGTTTCTTTTGTTCATCAGTGCGCCCCGGCATAAAACGAATGGTGACGTGAATAACGTCTCGATCATCACGTAAGATTTGATGCGCGATTGGCGCGGCGCGTGTTTTTAGTTTTGAGGTGTCAAAAATCTCTGAATTGATCGCGCCTTGATGAGCCGCTTGTACGATTTTTTCAGCAGAAATTTTTGTTGTTAGTCTGGAAGAGTATTCAACGATACAATCTGGCATTGGGAAACCTTTTTTTAGATGCTTTGAGCATGTCATACCAAAAGCGATTAAAGGTGCAAGCTATTGGTTTTGCCGGTGGTAAGCCAAAATTTCTCGTACAATCGACCCTCGTGAAATCGACCTATGTATTTGGGACATAAAAAACGGCGGCCCCAAGCAGAGCCACCGTTTCTATATATTATGGAGCTAAAAGCTTACTTTGCTTTTGCCATTGCGTCTTGGAAGTTCGTTGCGACTTTGTCGATAAAGCCTTCAGTTGTCAGCCATGACTGGTCAGCACCAACAAGTAGCGCCAAGTCTTTTGTCATGTGACCAGATTCAACAGTTGAGATAACTGTGTCTTCAAGTAACTGAGCAAAGTCCATAACAGCTTGGTTGCCATCCATGCGACCACGGTGGCCAAGACCACGTGTCCAAGCAAAGATAGAAGCGATAGAGTTAGTTGATGTTGCTTCGCCGCGTTGGTGAGCACGGTAGTGACGTGTCACTGTCCCGTGAGCAGCTTCAGCTTCAACAGTGTTACCATCTGGAGTCATCAAAACAGATGTCATCAGACCAAGTGAACCATACCCTTGAGCAACTGTGTCTGACTGAACGTCACCATCATAGTTTTTACATGCCCAAACATATCCACCAGACCATTTCATGGCTGCAGCAACCATGTCATCAATCAAGCGGTGCTCATATGTGCCACCAAATTCTGCGAATTTGTCAGCAAATTCGTTGTCGAATACTTCTTGGAAAATGTCTTTAAAACGACCATCATATTTTTTCATGATTGTGTTTTTAGTGGACAAGTAAACAGGCCATTTGCGTTGTAGACCATAGTTCATAGACGCGCGCGCGAAGTCACGGATTGAATCGTCAAGGTTGTACATACCCATTGCGATACCGGCTTCAGGGAAGTCGTAGATTTCTTTTTCGATTGTTTCGCCGCCATCAGAAGCTTCCCACTTCATAGTCAGCTTACCTTTACCAGGGACTAGGAAGTCAGTTGCGCGGTATTGGTCACCAAAAGCGTGACGACCGATAACAACAGGTTTTGTCCAGCCAGGAACCAAACGCGGTACGTTTGAAATTACGATAGGCTCACGAAACACAACACCACCAAGAATGTTACGGATAGTTCCGTTTGGTGAGCGCCACATTTGCTTTAGGCCAAATTCTTCAACACGGCCTTCATCTGGAGTGATTGTCGCACATTTAACCGCAACACCATATTTTTTTGTCGCTTCAGCAGCGTCAATAGTGATCTGGTCGTCTGTCTCGTCACGTTTTTCAACGGATAGGTCGAAATATTTAAGGTCAATGTCGAGGTAGGGAAGGATAAGACGTTCTTTGATCATCGCCCAGATGATGCGTGTCATCTCATCACCATCCATCTCAACGATTGGGTTATCTACCTTAATCACGGCCATGCTTTTATCCTTCTATCTATCTATATGGAGAGATGGGTAATCTCTCCAACTGGCATAATTTGCGTTTTGCTATAGCAGAGGGATCACACCCGTCAAAGGAGAAGTGCTAAACTTGTTGAAAAGTGAGACTATTGGCCAAGAGATTGACCGTTAGATTCGACAAGAATCACCCATCATGCGTTGACATTTATCGAAAAACGATAAATATAGGATTGGTACACTAAATCTTATATTGTCGGAGAATGCGTCATGTCTCGCAAAATTGCACCTCTTTTTTTCTCAACAGCGTGTCTTGCTTTTGTTGCAGCATGTTCTGCAGGCGCGGAAGCACCGGAAATGTCGGGTATTGAATCCCATCAGTCAGCGGGTTTAGTTCAGGTTGAAGACTTTACTGGTATTCTAATCGTAAAGACCGGCAAGGATATGAAATTTGACGCAAAGCTGACCGAAGGTGCTTTGGTGAAATCAGGCAAAATTGATATCCCGCAAATGACAGTCAGTGCTGAGGGTATTCATATTGTCGGTGACGATGATGTTAAAATCAATCAATGTAAATCTAATGATGGAAAGTATCGGCTGAAGCTGAAGGGAGATAAATTACGTCCCTTAGAGGATTATCCACGTCTAGAAATTTCTATGCCTTCCAGCGCAAGTCTCGATCTCGCGCTCAACAGTGGATATGTAAAAGTAGATGATATCCTTGCCACGAAAATAGTTATTCAAGGCTGTGGGGATGCCTTCCTGAATAATGTTGCGAACAATTTCGTCGGTGATATCCGTGGCAGCGGAGACATAAGTGTCGGCAATGTTGGGGAGATGTCCGTCGATATTAAAGGCTCCGGCGATGTGAATGTTGGTTCTGTTGCCGGCAAGGCGATGGCAGACATTAAAGGATCTGGTGATGTTGTTATCGGCAACATCTCAGGAGAATTTTATGCGTCCATAAAAGGTTCAGGTGATGTGTTTGCCAAAAGTGCCAATAAAAAAGCGATCATTGAAGTTCGCGGCTCAGGTGATGTGGAAATTGCTGATGGAAAATTTGAAAGTGCCGATGTCAATGTCGCCGGTTCTGGAGATATCCTAATTGATGGTGAGGTTGTTGATCTTAATGTAATGATCAATGGGTCAGGTGATGTAGATGTTCGTTCGCTGACTGGAGAACTTACTGGTGGAATCCGTGGATCAGGTGATTTGAAAGTGAATGGTGAAGACGTCGTTTATAAAAATGGACGTTGGTATCTTCCTCAATAATTACACCTAGTTTCCATTGCCTTTGCGCGTTTAGCGAGTGTGGTAATTCATACAATATATCGAGGCTTTTATGAGTAGTTCTGCAAAATTTTGGGATAAAATGGCTCCGGGATATGCCAAGAAACCTATTGATAATATGGAGTCATATGAAACTACACTCGCTAAGACGCGCTCTTATCTAAATCGTGAGCAGCGGGTCTTGGAAATTGGCTGTGGAACCGGCTCCACTGCCTTGTTGCTTGCGGGTGAAGTTAAGCATTTTACTGCGACAGATATATCTGGCGTCATGATCGAAATCGGTGAGGATAAAGCCAAGGATCAGGGCGTCACGAATATTGATTTTTTAAAAGCTGACGTTTTTGATGAAAGATTGGCACCCCAATCATATGATGTGATCTTAGCTCACAATATAATTCATCTCCTTGAGAACATACCTCTGGTAATAGCGCGGATAAATGAGCTATTAAAGCCGGATGGATTGTTCATTAGCAAGACAGCGTGCCTTGGTGGGCGGATGGATTATATTAAGCCAATTATTGGTTTGATGCGGCTAGTTGGAAAAGCACCTTATGTGAATTTTCTCAAGGTAAGCCATTTAGAAACAATGGTTTTGGATGAAGGCTTTTCTATTGAAGAAAGCGGGTCATTTCCTGAAAAATCGATTAGTCGTTATATTGTCGCAAAAAAGGTGTAGTTTTGTCATAGCCGGTCTGGGTTGAGACGCGGACTTGGAATACTTGAAGTAATTTTAGTCTTGACGAGGGCAGCCTGAAAATGGTTGCCCTTTATTTATGAGCAATCCAATTTCAAATCGACAACCCACAATTATACTCGTTTACCCGCAAATGGGTGAGAATATCGGTGCCACGGCACGGGTCATGGCTAATTTTGGCTTGAAGGATTTGCGCATTATCAATCCGCGCGATGGTTGGCCAAATGATAAAGCTGATACAATGAGCGCTGGAGCTTTTGAATGGGGTGTTGAAGCTAAAGTCTTCGATACACTTGAAGCGGGGCTGGCTGATCTGACATATGTGCTTGCGACGACGGCACGTCCTCGTGGTATGGAAAAGCCTGTCTTCAACGCAGAAGAGGGCATTGGTGCTTTAATGTCTCGGCCTGATGTTGGCGTTGGGGTGATGTTTGGCGCAGAAAAAGCAGGCCTGCTGAATGAAGACGTTGCGCTTGCAGATGGTATTTTGACCTATCCAGTTGATCGCTCTTTTTCATCTTTGAATTTAGCGCAGGCTGTGGGTGTGTTTGCTCATGCTTGGGCAGCCCGTACGCTTGAAGGTGAAGCTAAGAAGGAGTTTGCCGGCGTGGGTGAGCTTGCGGACCGCGAGCAATTAGTGCGCATGTTTGAGCATTTTGAAGACGAGTTAGACCGTGCTGGTTTTTTCTTTCCAGCAGAAAAACGGCCTGTGATGACGCAAAACCTGCGTAATGCATTTATTCGGGCTCAATGGACAAACCAAGAAGTGCAAACCTTTAGGGGAGCTGTTAAAGCGCTAGCATTAGGGCGCGGAAAAGCGCGGATTGATCGCAAGGACTGATTTTATAGCCAGCGTCTTACGCGGGTTTTGTATGCCTCAAACTCTGGGCCGAAAATGCGTGCTGCGTCGCGTTCTTCGTGTGGAATATACCAATAATTGGCGAGCAAAAAGAGCATTAGGACAAGTAGGAAAGCGCTAAGCTGATTGAAATAAAATGCAGCGCTCAGGCTGATGAGTACAAAACCAAGATAAATTGGATTGCGGCTAATGCCAAAAACGCCGGTGGTAATGAGTTTGTTGGGTTCTTGAAATGGCTTGATATTGGTTCGAAGTTGTCGAAATTTTAGGGTCGCTGACACTAAGAATATAACACCAATAATTAGAGCGGATATTGAACCTGACATGCGGATATTTTCGGCCATGAGTGCAGGCATTGGAAAATAGGTCGTGATCATTTGCATGAGAGCGATACTCACCAAGCAATGCAAAATGGGTAATTTTAGAAATTTTATAAGCATGATTAGGCGTATTCCTATTCATATGACAGCAGAAACGTGCTTGTTTCTTTGGGTTGGTTTGATGAATAATGCGTAATTAGCCGGTGGAACAATTAATTTATGCTCAGCGTTTTTGACATTTTCAAAATTGGAATAGGTCCATCTTCTTCTCATACAGTTGGGCCTATGCGCATTACCAGTCGAGTCATTCAAGAGGTGCATGATTTAGGGCTGATAGACAAGGTGTCTCGCTGCGTAATCGAGTTGCAAGGGTCGTTGGCGTTAACCGGTGTTGGGCATGGCTCTGATAAAGCAGCTATACTAGGCTTAATGGGGGCTGAGCCTGATGCTGTCGATCCAGATTGGGCGGAGGCTGCATTTATTGACGTTAAGAAGACAAACCGCCTGACATTGCCCAATGGCAAGAGCATTAAATTCATACCAAAACGCGATGTTGATATGCGCGGCGATATTGTGCCCTTGCTTCACCCAAATGGCATGAAAGTGACTATTCTTAATGCCTTGGGTGAGTACTTGTTGGTGCGAACTTTTTATTCAGTCGGCGGCGGTTTTATCGCAAGCGAAGCTCAGCTGAATGCGCCTGCAAAAGATGATTTGATATTGGGAACAGGTAAGGGAGAGTACTCTTTTCATTCGGGTGCGGAGCTGGTGGCAAAATGTATCCAGCACGGCAAATCAATCGCGCAATTACTTCTTGCCAATGAGGATGAGCAGCGTAGCCGCGAAGAGACTGATCAGAAATTATGTGACATCTGGAAAGCTATGGATGGCTGTATAGAAAGAGGATTGACGCAAGAAGGTGTTTTGCCTGGCGGGCTGAAAGTACAGCGCCGTGTAGCAAAATTGTATCGAAGCTTACGTGAAAATCCAGGAGCTAATGAACGCGAACTTTTGTTTGATTGGCTCAATGTGTTTGCCATGGCAGTGAATGAAGAAAATGCGGCGGGAGGGCGTGTTGTTACATCTCCAACAAATGGGGCTGCTGGGATTATTCCGGCTGTGATCAAACATTATTGCGCTGAAGAAGGTTGGGAAGAAGCCGATTGCTATTCTGAGGGCCGTATTGGGAAATTTTTACTGACGGCGGCTGCGATTGGTATTCTTTATAAACAGCGTGCGTCTATTTCGGGTGCTGAGATGGGGTGTCAGGGCGAAGTTGGGGTGGCGTGTTCCATGGCTGCTGCTGGCTTAGCGGCTGTATGGGGGGCAAGTGCGCAACAAGTTTGTGCCGCTGCAGAGATTGGTATGGAGCACAATCTAGGTTTGACATGCGATCCTGTTGGCGGGCTGGTGCAGATACCCTGTATTGAACGTAATGCGATGGGGGCTGTGAAAGCCGCGAATGCAGCACGTCTTGCGTTGCGGGCTGTTGATGCGCCTAAAGTGACGTTGGATCAGGTGATTGAAACCATGCGTCAGACGGGGCTAGATATGTCATCTAAATATAAAGAGACCAGCCAAGGTGGGTTGGCCGTTACTGTGCCCGTGAATGTCGTTGAGTGCTAACGTCTATAGGCGGGTTTGCATATTCGCATTCTTCACGGCGGGCCTTTTGGAGGTCTCTCCATTTTTTACGAAGAACTGGTACGCGTTCAGAAAATTTCTCGTGTGATTTTTCTAGAGAATTGACACGGTCTGTACGGAAGGTGCGAAAATCATTGCGTTTTTCACACCATGCGCAGATGAAACGTGCCGTTTCTGAATAGGCGACAAGGAATGGCCAAATGGTTCTGACGACTGTTTCATTTTTCTCATTGGTGTAATTCATATCGAGTTTGCGCTGCTCGCGAATGGCTTGACGGATCAAGGCAACATCACAAGAATCTTCTTTCAAATGAACAAATTGAACGGGTTCAACAGCGCTATCAAGAACAACGGGTTTTAGCCTGTCTGGCATTGCGAGGCGGATTTTTGCGAGTAGATCTTCAGCGCCGCGCTTTAGGTCTGGATCAGAGCGCATAGCAACCCACCTTGCGCCTAAAACAGCTGCTTCTAACTCATCAACAGTTAGCATTAGAGGAGGCATATCGTATTCGCCCGATAGGACATAACCAATACCGGCTTCGCCTTCTACGGGGACGTTTTGTGCCTGTAATTCCACGATATCTCTGTAGATTGTACGCAGGGATGTTCCCAATTCTTCGGCAATTTCCTTGCCGCGTACAGGATGACGGTGGCGTCGCAATATCTGGATGATTTGGAAGAGGCGTTCTGTGCGGCGCATATTAAATCCTAATGACAGACTGCTGACATATAAGTGTCATTAGGTGTGCTTATTTGTGGAGATGTTCAAGAGTTATTGTGCATTTAGTGTCGAATTGGTGAAGGGAAAATGTTTATGACGGTGTTATTTGGTTGGGGCCCAATGTGGGAATGTAGTTCAGTCAGTCCCTATGTGATGAAGAGTATGATTCACTTAGAGATGTTGGAAGTTGATTATTCTGTTCAGATTGCAGATCTTGAGGAAGCGCCATTTAAGAAAGCGCCTTATGTCAAAGATGAGGGAAAACTGATTGGGGATTCAGTTCTCATTAGGCGTCATTTTGAAGCAAAACTAAATAAAGATCTTGATGCAGCTTTATCCCAAAAAGAAAAAGCGCAGGCATGGGCAATTGAGCGAATGGTTGAAGCGGATATGGGGTTGATGCTTCTGCACGAACGTTGGCTGAAAGAAGAGAATTTCAATAAAGGGCCAATGCACTTTTTTGATGGTGTGCCTGAGGCGGTGCGTTCGAGTGTGATTGAAGGAAGTCTCAATGCACTTCGTCAACGAGCAGATGGACAAGGACTATCCAGATTTGAAGAAACTGACAGGTTGTATCTGTTTGATAAGGTTGTGAGTGCTTTGTCCAACCAGCTTGGCGATTCAACTTATATGTTTGGAGAGAATGCAACAGGTGTGGATGCGTGTGTGGCTGCCTTTGTTCAAGGGTGTTCTACGCCGTTTTTTGAAACACCAATGATTGATATTATGCACAAATATTCAAACCTTCAGGAGCATTCCAAGCGCGTTGATGCGCGCTTTGTAAAAACAGAAAAATGGGCTGCTGCTTGATTTAATTTGGGGAGGACGGCAGGCGGCTCAAGTTGGGAGCCGCCTTTGCATTTTTTTGCTAGCTGAAGGGACGAAGGGTGCATGTCCCTGCTGCAAAATCAGCAATTTGCTTTTCACTAGCTTTTGTGACTTTGGCATTGAATTCGCGGAGTTTGACCAAATCATATCTCAGCGTGAGTGGTTGCCAGTGATCATCGCCAGAAAAAGCGTAATCGATATAGTTTTCTTTTTCCAAGATATTGCGTTGGGCATCTTGCAGCATCAAATCGCAATGATTGGTATAGTCACCCTCAATTTTTTGATCTTTGTGAAGAATGAAATTCTCCGTCTCGATCGTGCAGTTTTTGTGATACCATGTACCGGCTGAGATGCGCGGCAATGTCATGGTCATTTTTAATTCATTCCACTTACCAGCCGTTAGAATGGCTCCACTTTGAAGGCTGTTTTTTAGCTCAAGCTGAATATTGGCATCAACGGGGCCTGAAGGTGTTTTGATGGACTTTGTTTCAAGGGGAAGAATTTCAGGGGTTCCGGTAATTGTTATCGTCTGACGGCGTAGCTCACTACCGGGGTAGAATTCACCGATATAGAGGGAAGCTGTGTAGGCTCCATCGGTGATCTGGCTTTCGCATATGTTTGCTTGCGCAAAAGCTGTATTTGGTAGAGCAATAGCGAGGGTTGAAGCCAGCAAGCATGCTTTAAGTTTCGTCGAAATTTGATGTGTCATGATTGCCTCTACGCTTACTGTTTTGCGATGTTTAACATAAAATAGTCTTGGTTGAAGTCAGAAGTGAGGCGATAAAGAGCAAATGAAGCCATTGTTTCGTAGCGTTTCAATTGCGCAATATTGACTCTGGATGATTTTACCTGTTTATAGCGCGCTCCCGACTTTTAGTTTGGGTATCACGGGTGATGTGTCGCCGCCGTTGCAATCGCGTATTTCAAGAGGAAATGCGCCGGCCCACGTCTAAATTGAGGTATACTATGTCACGTCGTAGTTCTGCGAAGTACAAACTCGATCGCCGCGTAGGCGAAAACGTATGGGGTCGCGCTAAGTCCCCAATCAACAAACGTCAATCACGTCCAGGTCAGCACGGTGCAGCTCGTAAGGGTAAGCTTTCTGACTTTGGTCTTCAATTGATGGCTAAGCAAAAGCTTAAAGGTCACTATGGTGACGTGACTGAGAAACAGTTCCGTCGTACATATGATGAAGCTGCTCGCCGTAAAGGTAACACAGCTGAGAACTTGATCGGTCTTCTTGAGTCCCGTTTGGATGCTCTTGTTTACCGCGCTAAATTTGTTCCAACAATCTTTGCTGCACGTCAGTTCGTAAACCACGGTCACGTGACTGTGAACGGCGTAAAAGCAAACGTTCCTTCATACCGCTTGCGTCCAGGCGACGTTGTTCAGGTTAAAGACAAATCCCGTTCTATGGCTCTTGTGCTTGAAGCACTTGGTTCAGCTGAGCGTGACATTCCTGATTACATCGAAGTTGAGCCAAAAGCGATGACAGCAACATTCGTACGTTTGCCTGAATTGGCTGATGTACCATATGCATGTCGCATGGAACCAAACTTGGTTGTTGAGTACTACTCATCTTAGATCTTTAGTTTTCAGCGGCGTTTATGTCAGTTTGATTTTAAATGCTGTTGGATACGCACAAAACGAAAAACCACAGTCACACCGACTGTGGTTTTTTTTTGCTATTGCTGTGCGCGTTTCATGAGGAAAATACGAGCTTGATCAAGATATGTTGGGCGAGGGGACGCTGTGAATTCAGGATGTTTATCTATGAATTCTTCAAAAGCTTCTTTTTGACCAATTTCATTGATGTCAGAGCGCCAGCCCCAATCATCAAAGATCAATACAGAGGTTTCAGCTAAAAGCGGTTCGATAAAGTTTAGCACTTCACACGTTGCTGAGTAGATATCACAATCTATCATAACAATACTGGCTTTATTCATGCCATATTTTTGTATCGTATCGTCATTGCAGGTTTCGTTGAACCAGCCTTTTACAAGATGCACGTTGGATAGATCGACGCCCTGCTTTTCTAGATAAGATTTTGTGGCACTTTCTGTTGAAGCAAATGCGCCCTTGTCCCAACCTTCTTCTTCAGAACCAGCAGGCATGCCTTTAAATGAATCGAAGCCAATGCTGCGAATATGTCCTAGATTGGCTTTTTTTAGAGAATGGCGCATGGTTGCGAGAGAGGTTCCTCGACTAACGCCGAATTCTAGATGATCACCAAATTTATGGCCATTTTGTTGAAGTTCGTCGATAATTTGATTGCAAATTCGTGCGTATTTTTGCTCAGGAATAAGTGGTTTCCACTTCGCTAAACCATATGCCATAGCAACACGCTTTAGCTTTAGTTTAGTTTTCCATTTTGCTTCGTTCAGCTCATAACGTGCTTTTTTTAGCGGCGATAATATACCAAGATGAGAGAGTGTAGATTTAAGTGCGTGTATCATAGTGAAAACTTCATCCATATCGGGGTTTGGATTTAAGTGACTGATATCCGACTGTTTCATTACCCAGTTTTGCTATCTTAGATTGTGTTATTGTCCTTAAATTTTGCTGGGATACATCGAAATACCCTTAAAACTTATATTATTTTATGGTTAATGTCATCCCGAGCGTGGCAAAAATGAAAGATTGCTACTTGTGGATGATCGTAATTGGCCAATAAATTTAATCTGTTCAAACCCTTGGTCAGCTAAGAAAAATTATGCTCTTATAAAAATCCCGCAGATTTCTATGGGAATATTGTTGTTTTGAGGTCTATTTGTCGTGGACCTGCGTGTTATGGATATTGAATAAAGGTAAGTGCATGTTTGATCGTCCAAATATAGAGGAAATTCGGAAGGCAACACTGGCCAAGCCGGGCAAGAAAATTTCATTGGACGATTACACAACTGATGGAACTGAATTATTCCCAGATAAAGATGAAGCTAAACGATCCCTGAAAGACGATGCATTGGCGATTGATGAATTGCAGGACCGTCTCTACGCTGAGAAAACACAGGGCATGCTGCTTATTTTGCAGGGCATAGATACATCTGGCAAAGATGGCACAACAAAAGCTGTGTTCTCTCAAACATCACCTTTAGGCTTGCGCGTTCATGCTTTTGGTAAGCCTTCTTCAAATGAATTGGCCCGTGATTATCTTTGGCGCATTCATAATTTTATACCGCGTCTGGGTGAAATTGCTGTGTTTAATCGCTCTCACTATGAGGATGTTTTGATTGGGCGCGTGCGAGGGCTAGCACCCATGTCTCAGATTGAGCAGCGCTATGAGCAGATCAATAATTTTGAAAAGCATCTGACGCAAAACAATATCAAGATTGTAAAAGTGATGCTGCACATCTCACGACGTACGCAGGGGGAGCGATTACTTGAACGTCTTGAAAACCCTAATAAGCGTTGGAAGTTTAATCCGGGTGATTTAGAAGACCGCAAATTATGGGATGAGTATCAAGAAGCATATGAAATTGCCGTCAATGAATGCTCGACTGATGAGGTGCCTTGGTTTGTGGTGCCAAGCGATAGCCGTGTGCGTCGTAAAGCGATTGTCGCCCGTCTTGTGCGTGGGGCTTTGGAAGATATAGACCCGAAAATCCCTGATCCGGGCTATCGACCGGATCAGTTCGTGATTGATTAAACGAGACTTCACATTTTGAAGGCTGTTCTTGATTTAGACGAGTGCTTCGAGCATAGAATTTAAGCGATCAAAGTCAGTCTCCAGTTCTGGGTTTTTGATGACATCAAAAGCTGCAAAAGTGGGCTGAGGCTGCATTTTGAAAAACCGTGCTGTTGTATGCATCGGTAGCAATAAATCAT
Source organism: Hirschia sp. (assembly GCF_058892565.1). NCBI lineage: Bacteria > Pseudomonadati > Pseudomonadota > Alphaproteobacteria > Hyphomonadales > Hyphomonadaceae > Hirschia > Hirschia sp. The sequence goes on from NZ_JBZXVU010000012.1 coordinate 68,097, forward strand.
CCAGTGAGCGCCCCTCTAAGAGATATTCATTGGGATCATCAAATGCTTCTGCTGGGGCGTTGAGGGTGACTGATAGCATGTATTTTGTATCGGAGCGTGTTCCGCCGCTTCCGTAATTGTGCTTGGGAGTGCGTGAGCTGCGGCCATCATTATCACAAAGAGGGCCGTTGGTGCCGGCGGTGTAGACATCATCAATGTATTTTTTCATGCGCCAAGGTGGTCCCATCCAATAGATTGGAAATTGGTAGAATATGAAGTCTGCCTGCACGTGTTTTTCTAGTTCTTCTTCAATATCAAATGCTTTGGCCGTTTCTGTGATGGAGACTTCTGCGCCTCTGGAAGAAAAGAAATTAGAAACTTGTGACACAAGAGAAGCATTTAGCTCTCCCGGCGCAAAGGAGTATGGCTCATGCCCGTTGATGATTAAAACGTTTTTCATTGAGATACCTGTTTGGAATTTTATGTAATTGGATCTTGAATGCTTTTATTGAGCGATAAATGCATTGCTGAATTGCCTCTTTAGGTATACTTTTTCAACTAGTTTACTTTTAGTAACTGGTTGTGAAATTTATGTATATATTTGATTTTGTTATGAAAAATAATTTATTTTTTAAATTCAGCATACAGGTTTGATGTGAAAGAGGCGTGAAGAATGGCAGAACGCAAGAAAGCAAAAGAGCCTCGCAAAATAGTAAGCGAGCCATGTTCGGTTGAATTGAGCATGCGGATTTTGGGCGGAAAGTGGACTGGTTCGATCCTTTATCATCTCAAAGACGAGCCGGTGCGTTTTAACGATCTATCGCGCGGGCTTGTTGGAGCGAGTAAAAAAATTCTGACAGAAAGATTACGACACTTGGAGAGCCATCAATTGATTGAGCGGCGCATTTTACCGACATCTCCTATTGGAGTTGAGTATGCCATCACACCGATTGGACAGGCGGCTATCGAGGGATTGGAAGTATTGAAAACATGGTCTGAAAATTTACCCGAGCCGATTAAAACCATGTGCCGAGATAATCTGATCGGTCATCAAAATTGATCCTTGCTATAATTATCAGAAGTTTTACTTGACGTTTTTATTGAAAAACGATATTGAAAATTATTGTTTTTCAATAAGGAACAGATTATGCAGTTGATAAAAATCGCGGCAATTTTGCCATTGGCTTTCGTTGCGACGGGATGCATTAATGTGCAGGCAAATGGCCATGGAGATTTTGATTTTCATGATGCCCAGTCTCTTTCAGGGGCTGTTGTTCAAGAAAATCAGATCATGATTACAGTTTCATCTAACGGATGTACCGATAAATCCTTTATCGATGCAGACGTTGAGCGCGATGGCAAAAATCATTTCGAGGTCGAGTTTGAACGTATCCGGGAAGACCATTGCCGGGCTTTAATGCGTGAAGGCAAGACGCTGACTTATACATTCCAGGAATTAGGTATTCCTGATGGATCCACAGTGGAAATTGAAAACCAAGTTCGCGGCTAATCTCCAAACCAGCCGCTAATTTGTGTTTAAACTTCTCAAGCTGCCTTATGTCGTCGCCTCTATGCAAAGGCGGCTTGAGCTTCTTCTATCCAGTCATAAACTTCTTCATGATCAAGCGCGTTGCCATTTTGAGCAATGCGTGCGCCGTCTTTTGTTTTCAAAAACGATACTGCTGATGCAAAGAGATCTCTTGAGGAGCTTTCTGCAAGATCTTCAACGCAGCGAACGCCGGCACCAACAAGAATTTGAGCATCGTGTACGCGCAAGGATGGCATGTCGATCATAAGCAGAGCTTGATCCTGCCAATCAATAAGCGTTGCGGGTGTCATATAACCACCGCCAAGCTTTGCCGACAGGTCTTTTGCTTTGGCTTGCACAAAATCACCAACTGTGTGGATGCCGACATTGCGCATGCGTGCAGCTGTTTTCTTGCCGATAGAGGGCGCATCAACGATTGGAGATTCATTGCTTAGTGGTTCACGGCGAGACGTACGCGAAGATGCATATGTATCTTCTTCAGCTGTGTCTTCGTAATCCACTGTTTCAGATGAATCATCTTCATTGAGACCTAGATCGTCATCATCCATTGCATCGATCATGGCGTCATATGTTGTGACGTCCATATCTTCATCTGGGTCATTTTCAACGGGTTCAAACCTTGTGCCTTTGGACACTTGTTTGAGTTGAGCAGCAAAAGCGGATTCGGCTTCATCATATTCTTTAGATTTTGCCTCAGAATGCTCGCCTGTTGTTTTGACGCGGTATTTGGGTTTCTCAGGTTGTGGCTCTGTATTTGTTGATTTTGCTGTTTGTTGCTTGGCCTCAGGAGCAGATGCTTCTGCGGCAGCTGCTGCGCGCTGCTCAGCTTCTCTCTGCTCAGCTTCGCGTTGAGCGGCTGTCTTGTGCGCTGCTGTAAGGAGGGCGGCGGCTTCAGCCGTTTCGTCGCAATCAGTTTGTCCACGGTTTTTGCGTTTGGAATCTTTTTCAGCCTGCTTTGTGGCCTTGGCTTGAGCTGCTGCGCGTTCCTCAGCTTCTTTCTTCGCGTTCGCTTCTGCGCGGGCTTGTTTGGCGGCTTCGGCTTTTTCAGCTGCGGCTTTTTCTGCTGATGCCTTTTCTTCGGCTTTGATCCGTGCTTCCTCGTCTGCTTTGGCTTGGAGGGCAGCTACTTTTTCAGCTTTTGCATTGGCAGCTGCTTCAATTTTGGCTTGAGCAGCGGCGGCTTTTTCTGCTTTGGCACGCTCTTTTGCGTCGGCTTTTTCTTGTGCTATGCGCTGCTTTTCAGCCTGTTTTGCTTCTTTGATAGCTAAACGTTCAGCTTTTTTATCAATCTTAGATGATGCGTCTTTGGCTTGGGTGGTGATTGTTGTGTCAGCCATCGCAACCGTTGCAGCAGCAGATGCTACAACAGGCGTTGCTTCTTCTATCACTTTGGCTGGCTGTGCTGGGGCTTCAGTTTGTGCGTTATTGTGTGAGTTAATAACGGGCGTTGCACCCGCGCGGGCGACGTGTTTTTCACCAATTTTACGCATACGCTGCGCATCAAGCTCTTTAAGGGGAATGCGCAGAACTTGTTGCGCATGCATTTTACGAATTTGCTTGTCATCATCGGGTAGTTTTTTGATGACTTTACCGGTTTTGCGAAGCTCTTCATACATCGCCGTCACAATACGGCGATCATTGGCATCTTCTAGTTTGCTTGTAATCCAGCGGATGGGAATGTCGAGTGTTGCCAAGAAACCGTTGATGGACAAATTCGATTTTGGTGGTGCAACGCCAGCTTCTTCAAAAGCGCGCATATAGATCGCAGCTAGCCCAGATGTGGCGTATGCAACTAGGTCTGAAATGACGTCTAGAAGTGTATCATCAAGCCCATCTTCTGGGACTTTGACGCCAGCATCCACATTGTAGTGATCAAGCAGAGTGTTGTAATGTGGATGAGATTTTTCTGCACCAGAGCGAACCATATCGGATACAAATCCTGGGCCTTCACCTGTTGGTACAACTGGATAGCCTTTGGTTTCTATGCGGCGTGCAATTTCTGGACGGGATTTAGCAATAGACCATTCAACAGCGCGATGAATTGCACCTTCTTCTTCTGTTTGGCCTGTGTGAAAAGGTTGGATTGGGTCGGCGTAGTAATGGCTCATCACGCCCAGAGCATAGGCTGCATCAGACCATTTCTTTGCCTTAAGCGCCATGACAGATTTTGCATACCATTCAAGGGCTGCATCACGTGCGCCGCCCCATTCACCTTCTTCAATATGAAGAACATGATTTTTGAAATCTTTAAATTCGGCGTCAGGCGCTTTAGCGCCTTTTAGGAGGTCGTCATGCATGACGAGCATGAGGTCGTGCCAGCGCTGCGCGTGCTCACCTTTTAAAAGAGTAAGTGCACCAATAGCGATGTGGTGATGCGTTGATCGACAACGATGCGCGCTGATGACGCGAAAGAGGAGCGAGGTCATATCGGCTTCCCTGAGAAATATGTCATGAAGGAACCCGAATATTGCGAAATAGCAAATAATCAGACCTTCTTAATTAACTATTTTTCGCGGGATATGGTTACTAGAGAGTAAATGGTCGGGTCAGAATTTCAATTTTAGTGTTAAACGTTGAAATTTAAAAAGCGACTAAAAGACAGAAATCTTTATTTGAATAGAGTTTGAGCTTGCAAAGCTATGATGCTTGCAACAGGCGCGAAATAAGGCCCTTTGCTTGGTATAATCCTGTTAACCAACGATTTTGATGGTAATTTAGCTGTGAAATTCATTTTCAAATTATTGCGACACAAAACCTTAGCTTAGGTGTTTCGTTAATACTCTTAAGGAATACTGCAGGCTGAAGAAGGATGAGGTCATATTCATATGAAGATTAATACGCGCTTGATCGCTGTCGCATTGGTTCCGTTAATAGGATTATTGTGTTTTGGCGGCTATTTTGTATTTCAAGGTTATGTGAAAAAGCAGTCAGCTCAACATGCAATCGAACGTATTGATCATGCTCCCCAACTCACGGAGCTGACACACGCGTTGCAAAAAGAACGTGGCTTATCCGCCGGATACATTTCTTCTAAAGGCAACACATTTGTTCGCGAGCTTAAACAGCAACGCGCCGTCACAGACCTGAAAGTGTTGCAATTTACTGATGTCGCAAATGAATTAAAACAAGATGCTGATCTTGTTGCAGATGTCTCAAAGCTAGAGGCAGATCTCAAGCAATTGCCGGCTATGAGGGGGAAGGTGTCTAGCCTGAATACTGATGTTGAAACTATGGCAGAATATTATACGTCGACGATCCACGATAGCATCATTACGACATATGATTTGGCATCTCATTTAGACGATAGGCATATTGTATTATTAAATTCAGTCTTTTCATCCATTATGATGGCAAAAGAGCACGCTGGTATTGAACGGGCATTGGGGGCAACGGGTATTAGCGCCGGTAAATTTCCTGGTGATGTTTATCAAAGATTTTTGGAAGAATCAGCCTTACAAAAAGCTTATTTTGAGTATGCTCTCATGTTTGCGACACCAGAAGAGCGTGATTTCATTAATGAAACCAACGACAATCCCATCAATGCTAGGGTGAACCAATATCGAGAACGCTTGCAACAGGCAGAGGTGTCAGGTGAGGGTATTGTAGGACTAACGAGTACGGAATGGTTTGCAGCGGCTACTCAACGAATAGAATTGCTGAGAAGTATAGAAAACCGTATGGAAAATGACCTTCATAACGCTGCCGTTCAATCTATGGTCAACGCGAATAACGCAGTTTTCTCATCTCTGTTTTTTCTTGTTGCTGTAATGGTGTTGTGTGGCATTTCGGTATGGCGGTTGAGTGTTGGATTGACGCGGCCAATGAAAACTTTGGTAAATGCGCTAAATGTACTGACCAATGGCGATAACTCTCAAGATGTTGAAGGTAAATCCCGCACTGATGAAATTGGAGAGATTGCGCGTGCGGTAGAGATATTTCGCCAAATGGACATTGAACGTCAGGTGGCGCAGGCAAACAAAGTGTTGCAAGAAAAAGAGGAAAAAGCACGCGCGGATAGAATCTCTGCTTGTGTTGATGAGTTCAAGACCCGTTCGAACAATGCTATCGCCAGTGTCGGTGCTACTTCAGAAAGCTTGAATGAAGTATCTGAGTCACTGAACCGCGCTGTGGAAGAAGCGCGCACAGGGGCGATTGTTGCAAGGTCTTCATCTGCTGAAGCGAGTGGTGCGGTGCAGGCTGTTGCGGCTGCGGTAGAAGAATTATCAGCATCTATTCATGATATAAATGCAAGAATTGCCTCGTCCCGTGAAGCAACCGAAAATGCAGCTAGTGCGGCGAGCCAAGCGACGGCAAGGGTGCAGACATTGGAGCGTTCGGCAGATGCCATTAATAGCGTGATTACAACAATCGCCGAGATTGCTTCACAAACGAATCTATTGGCGCTTAACGCGACGATTGAAGCAGAAAGAGCAGGGGAATCTGGTCGCGGGTTTGCTGTTGTCGCGCAGGAAGTTAAAAACCTAGCCAACCAGACAGCAAGGGCGACGGATCAGATTTCTAGTCAGATTGCAAGTATTCAATCAGAAACGCTTGCAGCGGTTCAAGGAATTAATGGAATTACTCAGCAATTTGAGGAACTTTCAGAGGCTTCTCAAGCTATTGCTGTTGTTATGGATCAGCAAACATCTGCGACGATGTCTATCAGTGAAAGCGTACAATCTGCGGCTCAAGGGTCGAGTGTTGCTTCCGAAGGTGTCGAGAATCTTGCGCGTTCAACTGAAATGACATCAGGCGATGCTGTCGCGGTCAAAGGTGCGTCTGAACAAGTTGGTCTTATGTCCAGAGAGCTGGAAATCGTGATTGACAAGTTTTTGAAGGATGTGAACGCAGCCTAAGTTACGCGAATAAAAGGGAGCGATTTATAATGGCTCCCTTTGTATTTTTTCGACGAAATTTAGTTTGAATTTGTTCCCGGCACTTTCGCCCAAAGATCATAGCAATCGGCATCCGTGATCTCTGCTTTGACAATGTCACCGACTTCTAAGTCAGGATAATTCTCTAAGTGAACGAGGCCGTCTATTTCTGGTGCATCCGCTTTTGTGCGTCCAACAGCAGCTTCACCATTGGAATCGTCGATAATGATATCTAGGACTCGCCCGATTTGAGCTTCTGAGCGTTCATGAGAGATATCTTGCTGCAATTGCATGAAGCGGTGCCAGCGTTCTTCTTTGACTTCTTCTGGGACGTGGTTTGGCAAATCATGTGAGACTGCACCTTTAACGTCTTCATATTTAAAACAGCCGGCACGGTCGATTTTGGCTTCACGCATGAAGTCCATCAACATTTCAAAATCATCATCCGTTTCACCCGGAAAACCAACAATGAAAGTCGAGCGGATAGCGATATCTGGGACATCAATGCGCCATTGCTTGATACGCTCTAGCACTTTGTCTTGTTTGGCTGGACGTTTCATATTGCGCAACACATTTGGAGAAGCGTGTTGGAATGGGATATCCAGATATGGCAGGATTTTCCCTTCCGCCATTAAAGGAATGACTTTGTCTACGTGTGGATATGGGTAGACATAGTGTAGACGTGTCCACATGCCCATATCGCCAAGTCCTTGACACAAATCAAGGAAGCGCGTTTCGTATTCTTTGTCTTTCCAAGTGCGCGGCTCATATTTTATGTCCATGCCGTAAGCGGATGTATCTTGAGAGATCACCAATAGCTCATTGACACCAGCTTTTTGCAATTGTTCTGCTTCACGAAGCACCTGATCAATCGGGCGAGATGCGAGATCGCCGCGAAGTGATGGAATAATACAAAAGCTACAGCGGTTTGAGCACCCTTCGGAAATTTTCAAATAGGCGTAATGGCGAGGTGTCAAACGGATGCCGCTTTCAGGCACTAGGCTTTGGAAAGCATTAGGAGGTTGAGGGCAGTGTTTATGAACGGCATCCATAACTTGCTCATATTGTGCAGGCCCAGTCACAGCGAGCACATTTGAATATTGGGCTTCAATGACTTCAGGTTCTGCGCCTAGACACCCCGTTACGATAACGCGACCGTTTTCCTCTAAGGCCTCACCAATGGCTTCTAGACTTTCATCACGCGCTGAATCGAGAAATGCACATGTGTTGACCAAGACAAGGTTGGCACCTTTGTACTCGCCAGAAATTTCGTAACCTTCAGCGCGAAGGCGGGTGATTATGCGTTCAGAGTCCACGAGTGCTTTAGGGCAACCCAGAGAAACAATTCCGATTTTTGGAGCAACGCCGCGTATAGGTGCTTGTTCGGTGTTCATCTAAGTCGGTCCTTATAAGGTGTGTCGTTCGTGCGTATGTCAGCAGGTAATAAGTCTACGCGAAGGATACAACCGTGCGTAAGAGAGGGCCTTCATTAGTTGAAAACCCTATACAAGAGCAAGTGCTATCCTCAAAAGTTGAATTGAGAAAGCGCCAAGTGTGATATAATTGTGTAGGTCAGGTGCTGGTATCGGCTATTTTAGTGGGTCTTCAGCGAAGGGTGTGTCAACACTGACTTCGTCTTGTTGAAGGTCTTGGTCTTGGATAGGGGCGTGCTCGCGAAGGCCCTCGCCTTCAACAAAAGCCAGACCTGCCACAATGCCGTCTCTCCAAATAACGTCACATTGACGACGTTTGCCTGCATATTGGATGCGAATTCTTTCTGGAAAGTTTTTTGCACCCTGACAAGAAATGCGAAGTCCAGTTTCACTCACATCGTTTATGATGCAGGGTTCGCTTCCGCCACTTGGGTAATACACACGTGAATCGCGATACATGATTTCGCGGTCACCTGCGCGTAAGTCAGCCGGTTCTTCCTCAGTGATTTCTTCAATCACTTCGTTTTTCTTAGATTTGAATTTTAGAATATCCCAGATACTCATAAACTTAGAAACCGTTTCCCAAAGCGTTTAAGGTGAATTAGTGTTTTAACGTAACAGGAAAATACTTGAAAAGCAGCTAACAAAAAGTAACCACGCGCTTAAATTTATGAGTTATTTAAGTATGTAGTGAGTTTTTATCTGCTTATATTAACTGTGAAATAGCAGTATTATCTTTGGTTTACTGTGAGTTGTTGAGTGTTGAGGTGTGGTGACGAACTTTATACAATATTCGTCACCATATGTGCATGAAGAAATATTATTGTTCAGCGTTCGCTGTTGCGATGCCTTTTTCTTCAAGATATTCGCGCAATTCACCTTGTTCGAACATATCTTTGATGATGTCACATCCGCCGACAAATTCACCTTTGACATAAAGCTGAGGAATTGTCGGCCAGTTTGAGAAGTCTTTAATTCCCTGACGAACTTCCTGATCTTCCAATACATTGATAGAATTATACTCAACACCAAGATAGTTCAGTATTTGTGCAACTGTCGAAGAAAAACCACATTGCGGAAAAACAGGTGTGCCTTTCATGAAGAGCATGACGTCATTTGAAGTCACGGCTTTTTGTATCGTTTCTTGAGCAGTCATGGATTTCAGTGTCCTAGTATTTTAAAAGGTTTGTTATCTCAGAGCTAAGTCTATCTAGAAGGAATTTCAAGCTTATCTGAGCAAGATGCTGCATTTGAGTGTAAATGTTCAATACGTGATGTGGTAGATAGGATTATATCGGCCAACCCTGAATGTTTCACCCAGTTTAAACATTCATGTGCTGTCATTTGTTGTTTTTGAAAACCCTTACCATGAAGAATAGCGCGGGCCGAATACCACATGTCTGATGGGTTTAGGGATAAACGTATTCCTTGAGCGGCAGGAGCAAGGGCTTCGATACCAATCACTCCTAGATTTTGGATTTGTGCTTTTTCAAGTCGTTCAAGATCTTGAAATGGCAAATTTCTATGAATGGGGGCCATAATGAGATCGAATGAATTTGATGAGATGGCTTTGTCCAATTCGTGACCTCGACCAGCTATGCCAAGGTATTTGAATAGACCATCTTGTTTGAGTTTTTGTAGTTCTGCAAGTAGCTGCGGTGTGAGGTCATTTTCACTGGGACCATGCAGAAAGAAAGCATCAATATGGGGAAGGCGTGATTTGCTGTCTGACAATTGAGCGCGGAGTCCCTTGATACTAAAATCCTTCCACATTTTTCGTCCAACTCTATGGGTGCCAGCCTTTGTAATAATGAATGGGGGAGGCAAATGCTCAGTGTCGTTAGATTTTTCTAAAGCTATTTTCAGACGCTGTTCAGCGACACCATCACCATAAAATGGTGCGGTATCAAAAACGGTAATTCCCAAGCGACGCGCTGTTCGGGTTAAATTGTTGACTTGAGCTTGGCTCACAAGAGGTGAGGCTAACACACCAGACACGCCAAAGCCCAAAATAGGAAGCACGGCACCCGTGGCCCCTAATGCACGCATTGGAAGCTGGGGAAGGTGAGATGACGATAAATGTTTCCCCATATTCAGAGGCCTATCTAAATGGGATTATTTACTTGGGAGCCCGTGTTTTGAGTGCGAGAGCGTGCAATTGCCCATCAGCGCCATCCATAGCACCTTTTAGCGAAGCATATACCATCTGGTGCTGTGCGACCCGTGTTTTTCCTTTAAATTGCTCTGAAACGATTTCTGCCTGCCAGTGATTATTGTCACCTGCGAGATCGGTTAGGATGATTTCGGCATCAGGAAAGCCATCACGTAGGTGGGAAAGAAGGTCATCATGAGACATTGCCATTGCTGAGGCTTTCTGAATTTAGGAATATACGTCTGAACACAAATTATGCCCTATATCTAGGGGGAGGCTATATGTAGATGCAAGTAGCGAAGCGACATATTTGATGGTTTATATCAAGTTCGAGCATTAGATTTTTTGAGAGCTCACGCCACGGCACGGCTTGTGACTGTTATGAATACGCATACAGTTTGACCTTTATATATAATATGGAGGTCAGCCATGATCGGCGTTACAGCTAAACTAGAAATTCAAGATGGAAAACAAGAAGAATTTGAAGCCACTGCCAAAGACCTAGTCGCAAAAGTGAATGCGAATGAAGATGGCTGTCTAATGTATCAATTATTTAAAACGCAAAATTCAAAAACCAGTTATGTGTTTATGGAGCAGTATAGTTCTATGGATGCCATTATAGCCCATGGGAAAACTGAATATTTCCAGGCAGCTCAAAAAATATTGGGTGGATGCCTCGCAGGCGCTCCAGTTATAGAGATGCATGATTTGATTGGTTGATGCTTTGTGTCTTAGACCAAGACAGCTCTCAATAAATATCTAATCTATGTAAAAACAGGAGTCGATATTCTCGGCTCCTGTTTTTGGTTTTATATTATTTCCAACCGCAAGCGCGGCCTTCGTTTTCTTCTTTCAGATATGTCATCAATGGATCGAAATATTCGATGATGGCAGAGCCATCCATTTCGCGTGTGCCGGTGAAGGCTTCAAGCGCATCTGGCCAAGGTTTGGATGCACCCATTTCCATCATTGCATTGAATTTTTCACCCACTTCTTTGTTGTTATAGATTGAACAACGGTGAAGCGGGCCTTCCCATCCGGACATCTCACAAGCAGCTTTGTGGAATTGGAACTGCATCACAAATGAGAGGAAATAACGCAAATATGGTGTGTTGCCTGGAATGTGGTATTTCGCACCAGGATCGAATGCGTCAGATGCACGTTCTACCGGAGGCGTTATGCCTTGGTATTGCTGGCGCAATTTTACCCATGAATCATTGTATTCTTCTGGTGTTGTCTCGCCCCGGAAAACTTCCCAGCGCCATTTATCAACCATCAATCCGAAGGGCAGGAATGCGATCTTATCTAGAGCTTGGTTCATCAATAGACCGGTGTCGGCTGAAGCGTCAGGAATTTCACTCTCTTCAATCAGGCCAATATCTTTTAGATAAGACGGCGTGATGGAAAGTGCGAGGAAATCACCAATTGCTTCATGGAAACCGTCGTGCGCACCTCCTTGGTGAAGGGTTGATTGGTTTTTATAGGCACGTTGGTAATAATTGTGGCCTAGCTCGTGGTGCACAGTTTGGAAATCTTCAGCATTCACCTGTGTACACATTTTTATGCGGATATCGTCTTTGCTATCAAGATCCCATGCTGAAGCATGACACACAACTTCACGATCGCGTGGGCGAGTGATTTGTGAGCGTTCCCAGAAAGTTTCTGGAAGTTCTTCTAGGCCAAGGGATGTGAAGAAGTTTTCGGCAGTTTCGACCATTTTTAATGGCGTGTAGCCTTTTTCTTCTAGTTTTGTTGTCACATCGTAGGAAGGGCCAGATGTTTCAGGACCAACTATATCATAGATGTTTGACCATTGCTGTGCCCACATATTTCCAAGCAGGTCTGCGCGGATGAAACCGTCTGCTGGTTGAACGTCATCACCGTATTTTTCATTCAGATCAGCGCGAACTTTACAGTGGAGTTGGTCATAAAGTGGCTCAACTTGCGTCCAGAGGCGCTCAACTTCTTTTTCCATATCGGCGGAAGGCATATCATAATTTGCCAGCCACATGTCAGCTGTGTCGCTGAAGCCAAGTTCGCGCGCACCCTCATTGGCAATTTCTACCATGCGTGCATATTCACTTTTCATGGGTTTAGAAATTTCGCGCCATCCGGCCCATACAGTTGCGAGTTCTTCAGGATCGCGACTTTCAGCGATGATGTTTGAAAGCTGTGTTAGGTTTAGTTTTTCACCATTATGTTCAAAAGTGCCTGTAGAGTATGTACTTTCGAGATTTGTTGTAATGTTGGCAAGCTCATCAGCGACACCATCGGTTGAAGGTGCTGGGATCGTGATGCCAGCCTTCAAAATAGACATTTTGCGCGCTAATTCAGCAGGCAGATCTAGTTCTTCGTATTTCTTAGTTTCGTTTGCTAGGCGTACAGCCATTTCAGTATATTTGGCACCAACTTTGGCTACGAGCCAGTTTGAGTCAAAATTGATATTTGTTGCTTGTAGCCAGTAAACGCGGGCAGCATATTCACCCATTTCAGTAAGCTCTGCTTCTGCGGCTGTGATAAATGTTTCTGCATCTTCGACAGTTAAAACAGGCGCTGCCACACTTGCTGCTGGTGCTTCGGCAACCGCTTCTGTTTTTTGCCAAGGCATTTGCGAAGACGCGCAAGCTGCGACTAATAATGCTGCACTTCCAAGAAGAATTTTTTTCATGTGATTTTCCCCGATCAAACCATTAACAGGCGATTTCTAAAGGTAAGAGAGACTTTTGGTGCGGATGGGTCAAGAGTTTGATTTTGAATTAGTCGTTTTGGCCCAAAGTTGCGCACAATTGTATAATGTGAGCAGTAAATTTGTCAATTTAGGGTAACGCGCGGATTTTTTTGCTCTCAGTATTGGCTGCTTGAAAATCAAATCATATAAAAATAAATCGCTGATATCTCTTGAAACCTCATCTTTGAATAGTAACTATAGAAAATGAAGTTTGTCCTGTGCGCAATGTACATAATCGGGCAAATGCAAGAGGGAGCGAAAAATGAGTTTAACGATTTCACAGGTGCTGAAAACAACAACAGCACAGACATTAGGTGCACTAAAAGGTGTGTTGGCCAAAGGTCAGGCCCATGCAGAAGCTATTGGTGTTGAAGAGAGTGTTTTTCTGAATGCGCGTCTAGCTCCCGATATGTTCCCGCTTGTACGTCAGGTGCAGATAGCAACTGATATGTCAGCACGTGGAGCATCACGTTTGGCAGGTCGTGATATGCCGAGCTTTCCTGACACTGAAACAACTTTTGCAGAGTTGATCGAACGTTGTGACAATGCGATTGCGCATATTTTGGGGACATCTGATGATGCGATAAATGCCAATGCAGATACGGTTTTGGAAATTCCTGCAGGAAAGGACCAAACTATGCCGATGACGGGAACAGCATATACATTGTCGTTTATCGTCACGAATTTGAATTTTCATGCGACAACCGCCTATGGATTGCTACGCAGCCAAGGTGTAGCGATTGGAAAGCGTGACTATCTCATGCCGCCAGGTGCTGAGGCGTTATAGACGCAGGATTTATTATCAGAAGAAGCGGTGTCTGAGATCTCAGATGCCGCTTTTATGTTGTGAATGCACGTTTTAATGCATCACGCTTGGCACTGTTAAAGGTTTGTCCCAATCGCGTGTTTGCTGCGATATTATCAAAGGCATGAAAGCCGCCCGGAGATACATATAATTCTGTTTCAACACCGGCTTTGATAAGTGCTTTTGCATAAGCGATGTTTTCTTCTGCAAATAAATCAACTGATCCTGTGCCGATAAAGGTTGGTGGTAGTCCTTTGAGGTCTGTTCTTCTGGCTGGTACACCTGCAATTGGTACATTTTTTCCGCCAGCTGGTACGCCTAGAAAAGACGTCCATCCAAAATTGTTTTCAGCTTCTGACCAAACAATTCCGCCGCGCCCAAGATTCGGGCTGAAATTTGTACCAGTGCGGTCATCTAACATTGGATAAATCAAGCATTGGAAGCTTAAAGGCACTTCACCGCGATCACGTGCTGCGAGCGCGAGTAGGGCTGAATGCCCGCCGCCAGCGCTACCGCCCATAACAGCTATACGATTGCGATCTATACCAAGTTGACCTGCGTTCTTATAAGCCCAAAGCAACGCCGAATAATTATCGTTTACAGACCCTTCAAATGTAGTTTCAGGTGCTAGGCGATATTCAGGTGCAATGACTACGCAGCCAAGGTCTTTCACAAGGGAATTGAAACGCTTTATCAAGCCTTTGGAGTGGCCTGAAACATACCCACCCCCATGCATATAAATGATGGCTGGTTTAGGGCCTTGTGCATCATCATAAACTATATGGATTGGGACATCGGGGCCATTTGCAACACCGGGAATTAGTTTAACATCATATCCGGGGGATTGACTGGGCTGTATTGTCTCAAGCCAGCTCATATCGCCGCGTTTTTCCATTAAGGTTGCAGCAGAAACACGACTACGCTCACCGCTTTCGTATTTATCAAGAAAACTCTTCGCGATTGGGCGTAGTTCTGGATCAATGCTGGCCAGTAAGGTGGATGCAGATTGAGGCGGCGCTAATGATGGATTTGAAATGCAGCCGCTAAGAGTTGATCCTGCTAGGCCCAATGCGCCTGCGGATAGTAAATCGCGTCTATTCAATGCCATGTTTATATCTTCCCCAATTTGTGTCACCGGTGTCATTGAGTAGAATGGCTGACTTTGTCAAACAAGGGAAGACTAGAATTTACCTTAGTTTAGACTAGCCATGTATTCCGGCATCCAGTCCTCATGAGCTGCGCGTAGATCTGCAAGAGATACGGATTGATCGCCAAGCTGTACGCTATCTCCGCCAAACTGGCCGATAGGCGTTAGGGGGATGTTGGCATCTAGTGCTTTGGCCATAACATCAGGCACATTGCCTGGTGAAATTGCCAATAAATAGCGTCCCTGATCTTCACCAAAATAATGCGCTAAAAGATCAGTATCTTCTTCCAGCATGGCATTATTAAGGGCGACACCTACTCCGCAGCCAAGCCCCATTTCAGCGGCAGCACATGCAAGGCCGCCATCAGAAATATCATGACAGGCAGTTACGAGGCGGGCTTTGATAAGTGTACGTACAAATTCACCGCGGCGCTTTTCTGTTGCTAGATCAACAGGTGGTGGCGGGCCTTCTTCGCGGCCTATTATTTCACGTAAATACAGGCTGGCATTAAGGTGTGTGCCAACATCACCAATCATCATCAACACATCGCCTAGGCGTGCTTTAGTCGCTGTTGTGGTTTGTCCAATGTTTTTGACAAGACCAATACCGCCGCAAACAGGCGTTGGTGGAATGGCGACGCCGTCAGTCTGATTATTCAGGGATACATTTCCTGAGACGACAGGGAAATCTAACTCTTTACAGGCTGCAGCCATGCCTTCGATTGCTTTGACGATATAGCCCATTGTATCTGGTTTATTCGGGCTACCAAAGTTTAGATTGTTTGTGATGGCAATTGGTTCTGCACCGACAGAAGATAGGTTTCTATAGGCCTCAGCGACGGCTTGCTTACCGCCTTCAAATGGATCTGCAGCCACATATTGAGGGTTACAGTCTGAACAGATGGCAAGGGCTTTATCCGTGCCGTGCACGCGCACAAGAGCTGCATCTCCACCAGATTCAGAGGAATCAACAGTGTCGCCCATGACATGACGATCATATTGTTCCCAGATCCAGCGTTTGGATGCCATGTTTGGCAAAGCAAGCATGGCCTTTAATGTATCTGCGTAGCTTGCAGGTGTAGGGATATCTGCCCGTGGAACTGGTGTTGCCGCTTGTGGTTCATTCCAAGGAAGATCGTATTTAGGGGCATCTTCTGCCAATGGTGGCACGGGGATATCACAAACAACTTCACCAAATTGAGTGAGGACAAAGCGGCCTGTATCTGTTGTTTTTCCGATGACTTCAGCGTCTAGATCCCATTTGTCAAAAATGGCTTTGGCAACATCTTCGCGGCCCGGTTTTAGAATCATCAACATGCGTTCTTGTGATTCAGAAAGCATAATCTCAAACGCGGTCATGTTTGTTTCACGCTGAGGCACTGCATCCATATCCATTTCGATGCCGATGCCGCCTTTGTCAGCGATCTCAACAGCGGATGAAGTTAGACCTGCAGCGCCCATATCTTGAATAGATTCAATGGCATCAGTTGCCATCAATTCAAGACAGGCTTCGATAAGAAGCTTTTCAGTGAAGGGGGCACCCACTTGAACTGTTGGGCGCTTTTCTTCATCACCTTCAGCAAATTCTGCGGACGACATGGATGCGCCGCCAATTCCGTCGCGGCCAGTTTTGGCACCAACATACATAACGGAACGACCAGGGACCGCGCCTTTAGCGTAGAAAATCTTGTCTTGGTCAGCTAGGCCAACAGCCATCGCATTGACGAGGATATTGCCATTATAGCCTTTGTGGAATTGGGTTTCACCGGCAACAGTTGGTACACCTACACAATTTCCATAACCACCAATACCTGCAACCACACCTTCAACAAGAGAGCGTGTTTTAGGGTGTGTTGGTTCACCAAAACGAAGTGCATTTACAAGCGCAACAGGGCGTGCACCCATGGTAAAGACATCACGCAAGATACCGCCGACACCTGTGGCAGCACCTTGATAAGGTTCAATAAATGATGGGTGGTTGTGGCTTTCCATCTTGAAGATACAGGCCTGACCATCATCAATATCAACAACACCAGCATTCTCACCGGGACCTTGAATAACGCGATCACCTTTGGTTGGGAATTTGGCCAAATGCATACGGGATGATTTGTAGGAGCAATGCTCTGACCACATCTCACCGATCACACCAAGTTCCACGCGATTTGGTGCACGACCTAATCGATCCAGCAGAACTTTATACTCTTCAGCATTAACACCACGATCAGCAGCATCTTGTTCATTTTGAACAGCTGTCATCGCTTCAAGGATTTTCAACTGAATGTCGCGGGCGGGGAGTTTTTGTGTGATATCGTTCATGACGCGCCATTTAGCATTAACTGGCCGAACGCGCTAGCCATTCAAGGGCGTGATTTGCAACAAAAATGACCTTGGCGTTTGGCTTTGAATACCGCTTGCTGTAGGAAACACTTTTTTGGATTGCATCAAGTCTTCCATTCGACAAAATAGGAGACCTTATGACCTATACCCCAGACCCTTGGTTGATACTTTCGAAGAAATCCGACTTAGCGGCCGATGACATTTCTCAAATGAGTTCTGAAGACGCTTGGGAAGCAATTGCACAATTGCGCGATTTGACGAATGAAAATCATGATCCTGCTGTGCGGCGTTTGCGCATGTGTTTTGTTGGTTTTAGCCCTGAGCTAAAAGAAAAACTGGGTGATGAAGCTTTTGCTTTGGGGTTTCTGGTCGATAATGGATTGACGAAAAAATTGGATTTTATGGTTTGTGGACCAACGGCTCCTGCGTCGAAAATTCGAGCGGCCGAAAAGTTTGGTGTTGAGATTTTGATGGAATTTGAATTTAAAGAATTTCAAGAAACAGGTGAATTGCCGATTCGTGAATAAATAAACAAAACAAAGTGTTACTTATTCAATGAGGCGAATTTCCAACTCTCCGCCTTCTGGCATTGCCCGAATTTGTTCTGCCAGATCTGCATAAAATGAGATCATGTCTGTGAGTGCCATGGCGGCCATATTTTCGACTGTCTCTTGCCCGCCGCCCACAAATGGCATTTTAGGAAATAAGCGATGCCCAACTGGAAGGGCACCGTGTACATCTTGCCAGTCATGGCATAGTCGCCAGCCCGTCATCCGAGAATATTCTTTAAGGATACGCGCAGCCCAGCCTTCAAGGTCATGTGCAACGCGGACAAACTTTCCGGTTTCCAAATCCATGCGTAAAATACCTTGATTCGAAACGAAAAAAGGATAGCCAATCGCGTCAACAGCGAAGGCATAACTTACGCCGCCAGTCTTTGGGTATAGGCGTGACCACTGCGCGATAGTGGGGTGATTTTGGCCGGGAAGATTAAGCAAACTGTCATCTGCAAACACCCAGAGCGCATTTTCAAGTGCGAAAAATCCATTGCGCTGCTTTAGAAGCTTTTGAAGCGGTTCATCTTTGATACCTTGGGCGTGCGTATCTGGACCTAGAGCAGGTGTTGAGATGGACAATAATTCTTCTAGCGCAGTCATTGAAAACGACCTTTTAGTGCGTCTGATAAGTGAGAAATACGGCTTTATTTATGCGTTGACAGAAATTGACTGCATAAGACTTTCAAACATGGCAAGGCCATCTGTACCACCTTCATGACCACCAATTGCGCGTTCAGGATGAGGCATCATACCAAGCACACGCCCATTTTTCGATGTGATACCAGCTATATCCCGTGCTGAACCATTGGGGTTGCCGTCATATTTAAATGGCACACGACCTTCGCCTTCTAGTGTTTCGAGTGTGTGTTCATCTGCAAAGTAATTGCCGTCATGGTGTGCAATTGGTATCGAGATTTTCTCACCAGATTTGTACTTATCCGTGTATGCAGTGTTGGCATTGTTCACAATCAGTGTCTGCTGTTTGCAAACAAAGTGTAGAGACGCGTTGCGCATGAGTGCGCCGGGCAAAAGACCCGTTTCAGTCAGAATTTGAAACCCGTTACACACACCTAAAATATACCCGCCGCGATCAGCATGGGCTTTAAGTGCGGATATGATTGGGGAGTTACCCGCCATAGCGCCACAACGAAGATGGTCCCCATATGAAAATCCACCGGGCACCATGACTATGTCTGTGCCATCAGGAATGCTTGCATCCTTGTGCCAGACCATATTGGGTTCCTGACCAGATGCTTTGCGAAGTGCTGTTTGCGCGTCACGGTCACAATTGGAACCGGGAAATACAATAACGGCAGATTTCATATCGTTGTGAGCCTTGTTTCTTCTTTGGGCTGAAAGGGCGCTAGCTTATGCCAGTTCGATTTCGTATTTTTCGATCACGGTATTGGCGAGTAATTTTTCGCACATGTCTTTGACCCTCGCTTCAGCATGAGAGGGTTCTAGACCATCTTCTAATTCGAGTTCGATGATTTTCCCTACACGGACTTCACCCACTTCGGAAAAGCCTAGACGGGAAAGTGTGTCACCAACAGTTTTGCCTTGCGGATCAAGAACACCGGGTTTCAAGCTTACGTGTACGCGCGCTTTCATCTATTTATCTCCCTTGATGGAAACGATTTCAGCGCCGCCGCTTCCGTTTTCATTCTCTTTAATAATGCCCAGACGACGCGCAACTTCAGCATAGGCTTCTGTTACACCGCCCATGTCGCGGCGGAAACGGTCTTTGTCTAGTTTTTCATTGGTTTCCATGTCCCATAGGCGACATGAATCAGGGCTGATTTCATCGGCAAGAATAGTGCGGAAAGAATCCCCTTCATAATGGCGGCCAAATTCGACTTTGAAATCGACAAGGCGAATGCCGATTGCTGCAAACATGCCGGCCATGAAATCATTGACGCGCAAAGCTAAGGAGACCATGTCGTCTATTTCTTGAGCGGTTGCCCAGCCAAAAGCACCAATATGCTCTTCTGAAACAAGTGGGTCACCCAGCTCGTCTTTTTTGTAGTAGAATTCAACAAGAGAGCGAGGCAGCTGCGTGCCTTCTTCTAAGCCAAGGCGCTTAGCGATAGAGCCAGCAGCAACATTGCGGCAGACCACTTCAAGAGGGATAACTTCAACCTGCTTGATCAATTGCTCACGCATATTAATGCGTTTGATAAAGTGTGTCGGAATACCGATGCCACCAAGGCGCGTGAACACTAACTCGGAAATGCGATTGTTAAGCACACCTTTGCCGTCAAGCACTGCACGTTTTTCAGCATTATTTGCTGTTGCGTCGTCCTTGAAATATTGAATGAGTGTACCAGGTTCTGGTCCTTCATAAAGGATCTTCGCCTTACCTTCGTAGATTTTCCGGCCGCGCGCCATACGTGTTTTACTCCTGATAGGTGCCCGCGAAACGCAGGCGTTATCTTGTCACTTCTGAGAATACAGTATCCCATATAGAAGATTTTCTATATTGGATAGCATGAGCAGAGTCGCGATCTATATCACGCATTTTCTGTTTGAAACGGAGTCTTACAATAAATTTGTATGTTTTTCGTCAAAATTCTTGCTTTTATGTCGCGTCAACCACAGCTATTGAGTAGGCTATAGAAGCAAAACTGCTATAATTAATTTGCGCTCATAATATCCGGAGATCCGCAATGACAACATTCGATAAGCGTGAAAAAGCTTTTGAAGCTAAATTCGCTCAAAGTGAGAGCCTACGATTCAAAGCGTCAGCACGTCGTAATAAATTGCTGGGACTATGGGCCGCTGACCTCATGGGTTTGGTTGGCGCTGATGCTGATGCTTACGCAAAAGAAGTGATCAAATCAGACTTTGAAGAAGTCGGTGATGATGATGTATTTCGCAAAGTGCGTGCTGATCTAGAAGCGAAAAATGTAGATCGTAGCGAACAGCAAATCAGAAAACAAATGGATGAATTGCTAAGCGTCGCGAAAGCACAGCTTATGGGTGAAGAGGAAGAATAGTCTTCCCATACACGGGCTTTAAGTAAGCCATTTAATTTTTAAAAGCCTCCTGATTTTCATCGGGAGGCTTTTTTCATAATGGGCGCGTGAAGTGGGTTTTATAGTTAACTGATTATGGCGCTTTTTTTTACAAAAGACTGTTTCATCCACACATGGCTTAAATTTTATTGTGTTATTCATAAACAAAGAAACTACTAAAAAAGTGGTATTTCAGAGAAAATAATAAGCCTTGGAGGGGCCACCAGATGAAGCAATTACAAGCACGAGCTCGCGCTGAAGAGGGTTCATACGTGAATAAGCAAACATCAGAGTTTCTTGTTCAGGCGCGTAGCTTGCGTCAGCTGGGTGAATGGGCTGCTAAAGAGCTTATGGGTGAAGGTGCGCCGGGTGTTGCCGTTTACGCTGAAGCATTGGTGCGTTCAGGCATTGCTGGAAACGATGCGTTTAAGAATGTTGAAGATGATTTGCGTCTTGCCGGACGTGAGGATTGTAGCGTTGAAGTGACTTCACGGTTTCAAAAAATTCTGGATGAAGCTCGCCAAAACGTCGGTTAACACTAAAGTTGAGTGAAGGCTTTCAGGTGATTACTGGACCCGCTTATTAGGTGCGGGACACATGATTGAGCCAGTTTCTCTTTTTCCGATAGGCGTCGTGCGGACAATTTCTCTGGCTGCAAGGATCTGCATTTCGATTGCATCTGTCGACATTGTCCGATTGATGCAATCGATTTTTTCCCCAGAATCTGCAGAGACGAGAACAGCAAGGCCGGTGAGGCCTGCATAATCAGCAAATACACCGGCGATGAAAGTGCCATTCACTTTTTTGAAGGCTTCCGACATTGTATCGCCATTGGTGAAATCCAATTCTACACGTTCAACCGAGCCATCTTTGAAGCGGTCTGCTGCCTGATCAATACGTGGGTCTAGGATTTTACAATTGGGACACCACTCAGCCGTCAGGTTTACAAGATAGACTTCTTGCGCGTTTGCGGGAGAGGTGAAGGACATCATCAGGGCTGTGGCTGCTAAGGTGAATGTGGTTAGAAGCGATGATTTGATAGTCTTCATAAACAATACCCTGAAATGCTAAATACTTTGAAGTGTTGGTCTGCGGCTGAACTATATCTATACGCACATTTTAGAATGCAGGATGAATATATGTTGAAGTGACCATCCTGATATAAAGAAACCTGCCTTCGTGAAAGCAGGTTTCTGATATCGTTTGTGCGTATCAATAGCTTCTATTTGCCAAAAACACGTTTGAAAACATGGTCTACGTTTTTGAAGTGGTAGCCAAGGTCAAACAGGCTTTCGATTTTTTCGTCTGATAGCTTGCTGGAAACCTCTTCATCACCTTTGAGGTAGTTCATGAAGTCGCCTTCTGTGCGGTTTGGGTTATCCCACACGCGCATGGCGTTGCGCTGAACGAGACGGTAAGCATCTTCGCGGGATGTGCCAGCTTCGACCAAAGCAAGAAGAACACGCTGTGAATTGTGTAAGCCGCCAAGACGGTTGAGGTTGGCCAGCATGTTGTCAGGGTAGATAACGAGGTTTTCGATTACGCCTGCAAGACGGTGAAGCGCGAAATCAAGGTGGATTGTAGCATCTGGCCCGATACCGCGCTCAACAGATGAGTGAGAGATATCACGCTCATGCCAAAGTGCGACGTTTTCTAGTGCCGGTACAACAGATGAGCGCACCAAGCGGGCAAGGCCTGTAAGGTTTTCAGTCAGCACAGGGTTGCGCTTGTGTGGCATTGCAGAAGAGCCTTTTTGACCTGCGGAGAAAAATTCTTCCGCTTCGAGAACTTCTGTGCGTTGAAGGTGGCGAATTTCTGTGGCGATATTTTCGATTGTTGATGCAATCACACCAAGGGCTGAAAAGAATGCGGCATGACGGTCGCGCGGAATAACCTGTGTTGAAACAGGCTCGGCCACCATGCCGAGGCGCTCAGCGACCATTTCTTCAATGCGTGGGTCGATATTTGCGAAAGTTCCCACAGCACCAGAAATTGCACATGTTGAGATTTCTTTTTTTGCCACTTCCAGACGTTCGCGATTGCGCTGCATTTGCGCGTGGAAGCCTGCGAGTTTTAAGCCGAATGTTGTTGGTTCTGCATGGATACCGTGGCTGCGCCCGATAGTTGGTGTCATTTTGTGTTCGATGGCGCGCTTTTCTAAAGCTGCTAGAACACGGTCTACGCCGCCCAAGAGAATGTCAGAAGCTTGTTTTAGCTGAACAGCCAAACATGTATCTAGGACGTCTGATGAAGTCATGCCTTTGTGGAGAAAACGGGCTTCTTCACCAACGTGCTCAGCGACAGAGGTTAGAAATGCAATCACATCGTGTTTAACTTCACGTTCGATTTCATCCACGCGGTCTACATCAAAGTCGCCGCGCTCACGGGCTGCGATTGCAGCTTCTTTGGGGATAATATCTAGCTCTGCCATGGCTTCAGCAGCGAGTGTCTCGATTTCTAGCCAAACACCATAACGTGCCTTTGGGGTCCAAATCGCAGTCATTTCAGGGCGGGCATAACGAGGGATCATTTTATATTTCCTTGAGGAACAGCATGTTTGAAAATCTTTGCTGTTGTAAAACAGGAGATATGACGGGGTATCAAGTCCTGTGGAGAATTATTTGTCATAAAAATTTTAAGCCACCGATACATGTATGTAATTTTGATGAAATTTTCAGAAAATTTCCGGCTTTACTGCTAAAAATGCTGGTTCAGGCTTGCATTTGGGTTAATGTGAAAAAGGCTTAGAGTCGGTTCATGGGGGCTATGTGGTTTGCGCATGCCAAGCCGGCAACGACATTCGTTCAGATTATATTCAGACGGGGGTCGGGTAAAAGCTGACGGGTATTTTTTGCAGCGTGTGCTGCTTTTGAAACTAGGGGAGAAGTCTAGATGGCTACCAAAACACTTATGCTTTCCGCAGCCGCGGTTGTTGGTTTAACTGGCGTTGCAAACGCTCAAAGCGCTGGTTACCCACCAGAAGCTCAACCAGGTCAATGTTTCGCACGCGTGCTTATTCCAGAAACAACTCAAATTGTAACTGAAGAAGTTGTTGACCAACCTGAACGTACTGAAATTAAAGTTATTCAAGCTCAGTACGAAATGGTAACAGAAACAGTTGTTGTTAAAGAAGAAACAACTCAATTCTCTGTTATTCCGGCGACTTATGAAACAGTAACAGAGCAAGTTATTGTGGCTGGTGAGCAAACAGAAAAAATCGTCATTCCTGCACAAATCGAAACTTACACTGAGCAAGTTTTGGTGCGTCCAGCTTACACAACATGGAAGCCAGGCGCGGGTCTTTATGGCCGTGGAAATGCTGGTTTTGGTCCTGCTTCAGGCGACGCAACATCCACAACAGGTGAGCTGCTTTGTAAAGTTGAAGTGCCTGCTGAATACACAACAGTGACACGTACACGTGTGGCAACACCTGAAACAACAGATGTTCGTGTTATTCCTGCACGTTATGAAACAGTGACGAAGCAAGTGGTTGCTCAGCCTGCGCAAGTTGTAGAGCAAATTATCCCTGCTGTGACTGAAACAGTTCAAGTTCGTAAAATGGTATCACCTGCGCGTGAAGAAGTGATCACTATTCCTGCGACTTACAAAACAATCGAAAAGCGTGAAGTTACTGGTGGCGGCGGTATCGAATGGCGTCAGGTTCTTTGTGACACAAACACATCAGCAGCTGAGATTGCTGAAGTTCAGCGCGCTTTGACAAACGCTGGTTATTCAGTGCCTGCTGATGGTGTATTTGGCGCAGCAACATTGACTGCAATGGAATCATACCAACGTGCAAACGGTCTTCCAGTTGGATACCTAACAATGAGCACAGTTGAGTCTCTTGGTCTTTCAATCCGCTAATTTTAGCTGATTGCGTCTTATCTAAGGTGAGACAAAATTAAGCCCCGTCATAGCAATATGGTGGGGCTTATTTGTTGGAAGTGGGTGATTAAAATAACGTCATTTCGCTATTCTATCCAAAAGTTCTGTCAACAAAAGTCGTTCGCCATTACTAAGGTTTGTCGCTTGGTTTAAAGACGCTTTTAATGTAATTGCAGTGCTTTTGAGTGTTACATTTTCTGTGTGTTGAGGCTCATGTGTTATTGCCGAGATGACAGCCTCTCGAGCTGTTTCAATCAGTCCTAAATCACGATGTTCTTGGGGTTGTTTTAACAGGGTGGCGACAGTTCCTGTTCCAACAGAGGTCAAAAGGTTTAAAGCTCTTTCTTCACTCGTTTTGAGTTTTCCTGCTTTGGCAATTGCAGCTATTTTTTCTTTAAGGAGGCCGCGGCCGGTTTCTGTAGCTGAAGAGTGTTGTTGTTGCATTGCATTGCCAGATAGAATTTCGAAAATTTCAGGGTTAGCGAGACCAAAGGAAACATGAATATCCCAACCCTCGCGCAAATCTTGAATTGGATCCGAGTGGCGCAGGCGTATAGATTTTTCTGTAATATATGAGTTTAGGCGATGATTGGCTACAGCATCTAAAAGTCCCTGTTTATCATTGAAAAGTCTATAAATTGTAGGGGCTTGTACTTCCGCAGCTTCTGAAATAGCGCGCGTTGTTGCAGCTGTTTTCCCGCCTATATCAATCAGTTTGACTGTCGCTTCGATAATGCGAGTGCGCGTATCTTTTTTGTCGGTATTGGAGAGTAATTTATCCATGAACGGTACGATAGCTTAATCTTTACGTCATTGGAACAGGTGTCTTGCCGATAAACATTATCAATGATAACATTTTTATGTTATCATTGATAATGTTCTGTTAGAATAACAATTTAGGGTGTGCAAATGTTTGTTATAAGTGGTGCTTCCGGGCAACTTGGCCAAGCTGTCGTTAAAAAAATTCTCCAATATGTACCTTCAAATCAAGTAGTCGCGACATGCAGAGACCCCAGCAAGGTTGGTGATCTTGTTAATATGGGAGTGACCGTCCGATATGGCGATTTCATGAACCCAGAGAGTTTGATCCAGGCTTTCAGAGGCGCGAGCCAATTACTTATAGTGTCATCCAATGCCCGCAGCCATGGCGGGGACCCTTTGAGCCAACACCAAAATGCAATCCACGCTGCACAGAAGGTGGGAGTGAAGCGGGTTGTCTATACAAGCCATATGGCTGCAAGTGAATTTTCAGCATTTCCACCAATGCATGATCATTTTGAAACCGAAAAAATGCTAAAAGCTTCCAGCTTAAATTGGATTGCTTTACGGCACGGTTTTTATGGTGCCAGCGGTATCAGTATGGTTACAAATGCATTCAAAATGGGATCATTTGAAATTGCAAAAGATGGTCCCATTTCTTGGACCGCTCATGATGATTTAGCAGAAGCCGCTGCAATCATACTTTGCGATAAAAGTTACAAAAGCGGACCAACTTCTCCGCTGACTGGCCCTGAAGCCCTTAGTTTTATAGATTTGTTGGAATTAGTCACAAATGAAACGGGAAAATTGATTCCAATCAATATTTTACCAGATGAAGAATTGCGTGCTAATTTGGTTTCAAATGGTCTACCGGCTCGTGCAGCAAATATAATACTTGGTTTATATATCGCTGCGAGAAAAGGTGAGTTTGCGCAAGTTGATTCTACGCTTGCAAATATCTTAGGCCGACGACCAATGACGGTTGAAGAGCTGCTAAAAAATACAAGTAATATTTAATGTATTGTTTTGTATTGTTTTGTATTGTTTTTTTGTAACATTTCAATAAATACCGCCTCTGGCGAATAACCGCCATTCCGCTTTTGCTAAATCAAATTCTTCGCTTTGAGGCTGGTAATGCCTTTTTTGCCGACGATTAAATGGTCGTGGATGGTGATTTCTAATGGCTCGAAAGCATCCATAATTTCGCGTGTTACATCAATATCAGCGCGCGATGGTGTGGGGTCACCAGATGGATGATTGTGCACAAGGATGAGTGCGGATGCGGAAAGCTCAAGCGCACGTTTGGCGAGTTCTCGCGGATAAACGGGCGCGTGATTTATCGTGCCTTGAGATTGGCGTTCGTCTGCGATGAGTTGGTTTTTATGGTCTAAAAACAATACTCTAAACTGTTCCTCGGTTTCATGTTGTAGCGCAATACGAACATGCGAGAGCAAGGCTCCCCAGTTGGAGATGATGGGGCGGGCTTTGACCTCTTCCAAAGAGCAACGTTGATTGAGAAGATGGGTGGTTTGGATATATGTCGCACAGGTCTCGCCAATACCATCCACTTCCATGAGGCGTTTGATTGGGGCTGCCATCACGCCAGATATGCCGCCAAATTTATCTATCAAAGCTTTGGCAACAGGTTTCACATCGCGGCGAGGAATGAATGCAAAGAGCAGTAATTCAAGCAATTCATAATCGGGCAACGTGTTGCCATGGCCTTGCAAAACGCGGTCCCTTAGGCGGTCGCGATGCCCATGATAATGTTTGACTGGTTTGCTTTTAGGTTTTGCTGCAGGTTGTGCAGGGGTGTTTGATACAAGCGGAGTGGATGAATATTGAACGCCAAGACCATCCTCAACACCACTGGGCTTTTCTCCATTGGTTGCTTGAGAATTGGTGTTCGCGTTCTCATTCATTGTCGACAGTCTCCCCAAACTCTATCGAACTATTTGTCCGATAATGTGTGCGGGGTGTCGAGTCCCTTTGGAGATTTTGTGAAAATTTCAAACCCGTCTTTCGTGACGCCGATAGAATGCTCAAATTGCGCTGTCAGTGAGCGGTCACGTGTTACTGCCGTCCAGCCATCAGGTAATAGAGCGACATCTTTTTTACCAAGATTGATCATAGGCTCGATTGTGAAAATCATGCCTTCTTTTAGTTCTGGGCCTGTGCCGCGACGTCCATAGTGTAGGATATTTGGGGCATCATGAAAAAGCTTGCCGAGACCGTGGCCGCAAAATGCTTCGACGACGGAACAGCGCTGAGCTTCTGCATATTCTTGAATGGCTGCGCCGATATCGCCTGTTGTTGCGCCGGGTTTAACTTCTGCCATGCCGCGCATTAGACATTCATAGGTGATATCCATAAGGCGGCTGGCTTTGCGTTTGGCTTCACCGGCCACAAACATGCGAGATGTGTCGCCATGCCAACCATCGACGAGCGAAGTGATATCAATATTGAGAATATCGCCATCTTTAAGTGGTTTTTTGTGGGTTGGGATACCGTGGCAAACGACATGATTTAAAGATGTGCAAAGCGAATGCTTATAGCCGCGATACATCATAGTGGCGGCGACTGAGCCATGATCGAATAGGAATTGGCGGGCAAGGTCATCAAGGTGGCCTGTGGTGACGCCGGGTTTGACTTCATCGACCAACATATCCAAGCAGCGTGCGGATAGATTTCCCGCAGCCTTCATGCCTTCAAACCCTTCTGGACCATGTATTCGGATAGCACCAGTATTGCGAAGAGGCAGTGTGTTAGCGTCGATGTAATTCATTATTTGGGTATTCCGGTACGATGTTTCTATTTGTCCAGCAAATCAAAGATATATCTGATCTGTAGACATGTCTCTAACGTAGACACTATGTGCCATAGATCAAAGGCAAAATTTATTTCATTATCTGTTTGGTGGCAGTCATAGCATATAAGTTCAAGTCTTGCGATGAAACGAACATGCATAGAATGCCAGTTATGCAGCTATGTGACACACACCAAATGCTCAATTTAGGAATTTTATTATGCCAGCAGAAACTTCAGTCCTTCAAGATGTTACCGCTGGTGTTTTACTCATTGGAGATGAAATCCTTTCTGGTCGGACGCAGGATACAAATCTGAAAACGATTGCTGATTTTCTCTCTCCGCTTGGCATTCGTGTGGCGCAGGCGCGGGTGATTGCAGATGATGCGGCGACGATTATTGAGTCCGTTCGGGCGCTAAGCTCTGCTTATGATTATGTGTTCACAACAGGCGGTATCGGCCCCACGCATGATGACATAACCGCCGAATGTATCGCGAAAGCCTTTAATGTTGGGATTAGCGTGCGTGATGATGCTCGCAAAGTGCTGGAAGATTGGTATGCGCAGACAGACCGTGACGTGACAGATGCTCGCTTGCGTATGGCGCGAATTCCTGATGGTGCGCGCTTAATACCCAATCCGGTTTCTGGTGCGCCGGGTTTTATTATCGAAAATGTGCATGTGATGGCGGGTGTGCCGCGCATTATGAAAGCGATGCTACATAATATCGGTCCAAATTTAAAAGGCGGTGCAATTGTATATGGGCGCACTTTAAGAGCAGATGGATTGAGAGAAGGTGATATCGCTGTTGATTTAGGCATATTGGCGGAGAAAATGCCGGATCTGAGCTTTGGATCCTATCCATGGTTTACTGATAGCGATTCTGGCGTTGCGCTTGTGGTGCGCGGTGTGGATGAAGTTAGGCTTGAAGTCGCAGAAAAAGCGCTTATCGAGCTGGCGACAAAATTGGGAAAAATCCCTGAAGTTTCACGTCATTGATACGGTTTAAAAACATGCGCCAATCGTGTAGGTAGAGTAAGCTGAATTTTAAGAATAGGTGTTGAAGTGGCGCGTTTACCTCAAACAGCAAAAATACAGTCTAAACCCAAGCTTGATAAAGCCGTCAGGCAGCAGATCGCAGAATATTTGTTAGCAGGGTATGCGCCTGACCAGATCGTGCAAACATTAATCGGGCAGGGCTTTGGTCAATCTATCGCGAGATCTGAAGTCAATAAAGCGGCGACCAGTCCATATCTGAATGCTGGAAAGCGCTATGTTGAACGTGCCAAAAAACGAAGCTGGTTTCTGGATATCCAAGCAAAATTATGGCGTACCCAACCCCATTCTAAAGAGATATTGTCGCTTGAGGCAGATCAGCTGACACCTCAGGCATTTTTTGCAAATTATTATGCGACTAACACCCCTTTATTGATCAAGAATATGGTTTCCCATTGGCCAGCCATGCAGCGCTGGAGTTTGGATTATTTTGAAGAAAAACTGGGTGATGCGAAAATTGAAGTGCAATTTGATCGTGACACCAATGCGCGCTATGAAATTGATAGTGTTTCACATAAAAAAGTGATGCATTTTCGAGAATATATTGCCTTGCTTCGCAAAGGCGAAGAGACAAACAATTATTATCTTACTGCAAATAATGGCAACACGAATGCCAAAGCATTAGCGCCTTTGTGGGATGATATCATTCAGCTGGATGACTATCTGCAACCGGAAAAAACGCCTGGCTATTTATGGATAGGCCCAAAGGGAACTTTGACGCCATTTCATCATGATTTGACCAATAATTTCCTTCTTCAAATTTCTGGTCGCAAACAAGTTGTGCTTGCGCCGGGGTTTGAAGTGGACCGTATGCGTAATTCTCAGCATTGTTTTTCAGATTGGAGCGTCGATATTGAAGGCGCAGCAAATGCAGAGGCCGGACGACGCCCCGGAATGGTGGAATGTATTCTGGAGCCGGGAGACGTATTATTCTTGCCAGTTGGTTGGTGGCATTATGTCAAAGGGCTGGATATGACATTTGGGATGTCCTTCACGAATTTTGTGGTCGATAACGACTTTTACAGCAATTATTCCACTTATCATGCGGTGTGATGGGTGTGTGAAACCTTTGTTCTTGGCGTAAAATGCATTTTTCTGCTTTTTCATGACACAAATGCCTTGCATTTCTTATGCGTGTCTGGGTAACAATGCGCCTTGATGCGGGCGTGGCGGAATTGGTAGACGCGCCAGACTTAAAATCTGTTGGCCGTAAGGCCGTGCCGGTTCGATTCCGGCCGTCCGTACCATTCATATCCCTTTGATTGATCAATTTCTTATACGTTTCGGCGGTAGGGCTTGATTTGTTGGGGGATTTGTATGGAAATTGAGCATGGTTGATTCTTGCCTTTTTGATTGCTGATGTGATGCTAAACACGCTCAAATTGGTCTTGCCTGTTATTATTCCATCTTGGCGTTTTTTTGATGCGATCGCGCCGTCGCCGCGTATTGAATACGCGTTATTGACAGATGGTGATGAAGCGCCAATTGCATGGGTGGAATTGCGGCCGAGACCTAAGACAATCTCTTTTTTGACCATGCTAAGACGGATTCTGTGGAATCCGGTTTGGAATGAAACTCTGTTTCTGTTGAGTTGTTCTGAACGGCTAATTGCGAACCCGACCCTGCATAGTGAAGATGAAATCTTTGATCGAGTCTTTGCTGATATTGCGCTTATTGATTGTTTGGAAAACAGAAAATGCTTTGTGCAATTTCGCTTGATGTCTGTTCATAGAGAATTGAGCGAGCTTGTGCGTGAAGAGACATTTCGTTCTGCAATTCGTCCATTGGATAAAGGCGGAGCGGCATGAGTTTGGAGCTGGCGCTAAGGTGGACCGAAATTTTGCTGGGGTTTGCGTTTGTCCAGCAGAGCCTTGAGCATTTAAAGAGCCATCAAAATGATAGGATATTGTTTGGGCTAAGGCTTATTTTTAGCGTCATACTAATGGTTGGCCTACAGAGCCAATGGGTTTTGTTGGCGCTTGTTGTAATATCAATGCTGATGTTGCAGCGTTTTCAGGGGCCATATAATGGCGGCAGCGACCGGATGGGAATGCTTATCCTGTTTTGTCTGACACTTGCGCATTTTATGCCGACCTTGCAGCTGAAAGAACTGGCTTTTGGTTATCTGGGAATACAGCTTGTTCTGTCTTATTTTATGGCGGGATGGGTGAAGGTGGTCAATCCAGAATGGCGGCGTGGGCAGGCGCTACAGGATGTGTTTGCTTTCTCTGCCTATCCAGTGAGTTTGAGTCTGCGGGGATGGGCGCAGCGGCCTCAAATTTTGTTTTATATGTCTTGGGCAGTGATGTTGTTTGAGCTAGTATTCCCTTTAACTTTATTGACTCAGTATAGCCTTTATATGGGGCTGGGCATTGCGGCGGCATTTCATTTTTCTAATGCTTGTTTGTTTGGGCTTAATCGCTTCTTCTGGGGGTGGATTGCGGCTTATCCTTCCATTATCTGGTTTCAAGAACGTTTTTTCTAAACTGGGCTGTCCTTTGGTAAGCGTTTCTTTGTTTTCGTAATTGTGTTTCAAATTCAAGTTAGTGTGATCGTACAAATCATTTTCGCAACGGTCTAATGAATGCATAGGTGAATATATGAGACTTCTTCTACCGCTTTGGGTTGGCCTTGTGCTGGCGGCATGTGTGTCAGGATGTTCGGACAAGAATGAGCCTGTTGCAAAAAAGATTGTGAGACCTGCGAAATTGGAAGTGGTTGAATCTTCTTCTGATCAGAGAGAGTTTTCATTTCCTGCGATTGTTGAAGCCACTCAAACAGCGCAGCTAACCTTTCAAATTGGCGGTCAGATAAGTGAACTTAAGGTTTTAGAAAGTCAGGAAGTGGAGAGGGGTGAAATTATTGCGCGCCTTGATCAGAGGGATGTGCGCAATAATCTATCTCAAGCCAAAGCGCAGTATGAAAATGCCGAAGCGGAATTTGCGCGGGCTGAACGTTTATTTGATCAAGATGCTATCTCCAAAAGTATTTTGGATTCGCGTCGTACCCAGAGAGATGTCGCGAAAGCAGCGTTAGATACAGCAGAAAAAGCTTTGAGTGATACTGTGATGAAAGCCCCATTTAGTGGGCATATTTCTAAAGTTTGGGGAGAGCAGTATCAAAACGTTCAGGCAAAAGAGCCAATCGTTTCTATTCAGAGCGAAGCTGTAGAAGTTGTTTTTAATCTGCCGAGCACAATTATGGCGCGTCGCCCGCAATTGGAAATCCTCGATACCTATGTGATTCTGGATGCTCAACCCGAGGTGAAGATACCGGCGGTTTTTAAAGAGGCATCTGGTCAAGTTGATGCATCATCTCAGACTTATGAAGTGCGAGCGACTTTTATCGCGCCTGATAATCTGGTGACTTTGCCGGGTATGACGGCAACTATTTTTTCTAGCATTAGCGTCAATGGCGCATCGGATGTGGTGGGCAAAGGGATTGCTGTTCCATTATCATCTATTTTGGCTGAGGGAGATGCCAGATATGTCTGGGTTGTCGATGCAGAAACCAACACGATTTCAAAGCGAAAAGTAGAACTTGCTTCCGAAGCGGGTGTGTATATCGCCGTGACGGATGGATTGGAAGGCGGAGAAACAATCATCACGGCAGGCGTATCTTTCTTTCATGAAGGCATGACCGTGCGTGAATGGAAACCGGAATAGGACAAGCATTATGAACAGCGCAGTCCTATCGATTAAAAATCCACTTATATGCTCCATTTTCATGCTGATTGCTTTAATAG
Source organism: Hirschia sp. (assembly GCF_058892565.1). NCBI lineage: Bacteria > Pseudomonadati > Pseudomonadota > Alphaproteobacteria > Hyphomonadales > Hyphomonadaceae > Hirschia > Hirschia sp. Next base: position 100,921 of record NZ_JBZXVU010000012.1, read on the forward strand.
GCGGATGGCTGGCATTTGAAAATATGGCACGTTTTGAAGATCCTGAATTTACCATCAGGGTTGCTAAAGTGATCACGCAATATCCCGGGGCTAGTCCTCAGGAAGTGTTGGATGAAGTCACTGAGCCGCTTGAATCTGCTTTGCAGCAATTGGCAGAAGTGGAGACTGTTGAATCGCGCTCGTCTGCTGGATTGTCAGATATTTCTGTTGAAATTCGTTTTAAGGATTCGGCCAGCAAAGAAGATTTGAATTTAATCTGGACCAAGGTTCGGAACAAGATTTCGGATGCTCAAAATAGCCTGCCACCGGGCGCGCAACCTACGCAAGTTAATGATGATTTTGGTGATGTTTATGGTGTCTATTACCTTCTGACGGGAGAAGGGTATACGCCTGCAGAATTGGTCTCTTATGCCAAGACATTGCGTAAAGAATTGCTGCGGGTGGACGGCGTAGCGAAAGTTGCCGTCACAGGCGAGCAAGAAGAAGTTATATATGTTGAGGTTTCGCGTGCACGAGCGGCGGCCTTGGGTGTTTCTTTGAATGCTGTTTACGCAACGCTTTCGCAGCAGAATACGGTGTCTTCTTCTGGAGATATAGTGTTGGGGTCGGAACGGGTGGTTTTGCGCCTGAGTGGAGAAATCAATTCTGTTGAAGCCATTGAGAATGTCATCGTCAATAATAGCGGCAATGGCTCAATTACCAATTTAGGGGCAGTGGCGAATGTCGTGCGGGGATATAAAGAACCGACTGGTTTATATATTCGGCATGACGGGCAGCCCGCTTTAGCGATTGGTATTTCAAATGTTTCTGGGGCTAATGTTGTTAAGCTCGGGCAAGCCATTGATGCGCGCCTTGCGGAAATAGAAAATCTGCGCCCCGTTGGGATGGAGCTTCATGAGTTTTATCACCAAGGAAAAGTGGTCGATGAGGCGATTGTCAATTTTGCATGGAATGTGGTGGCAGCGCTGGTCATTGTGTTCATGACGCTTCTAATTTTTATGGGATATCGTTCGGGCCTTGTCATGGGAATGACGGTGTTGATCACTATGGCGGCAACACTGTTGATTATGTGGATTGCAGGCATTCCAATGCACCGCATTTCACTGGGCGCTTTGGTGATTTCGCTGGGTATGCTGGTCGATAATGGTGTGGTGATCACAGATGGAATACTGGTTGGCATCCATGAAGGGCGCAAAAAACTAGATATCGCCAAAGACGTTGCGCAAAAGAATATGAAACCACTTTTAGGCGGGACATTGGTGGGGATTATCGCCTTTGCGCCAATTGGATTTTCTCCCGGTGAAGTGGGCGAATATACGGGCGACCTTTTCTGGGTGGTTATGATTGCGTTGGGATTGAGTTGGGTTTTTGCATTCACCTTCACACCCTTGCTTTGTTTCTGGATGTTCCCTGAAGGGCAGCCTAAAGCAGCGCAAGATTCTCAGAATGAAGAAGAGCATGGCTTTTATAAAATTTATAAGAAGCTGATCAATGCAGTTCTTCAGGCAAAACGCCTAGTTATAATTGTTACGATTGGTGTTTTTTGCCTGTCGGTTTGGGGCTTTCAGTTTGTAAAAGATGGTTTCTTTCCATCGTCAACATCGCCGCAGATCGTTGTGGATTATTATTTACCCGAAGGCACAGATATTGAGCGAACCAACCAAGATATGAAGCGGATGGAAGATTTTGTGCGCGGCTTGGAAGGCGTGGAGCAAGTTCAGACAATCGTTGGCGGAGGCACGCTGCGCTATATGTTGGTCTATCAGCCAGCTGAAGCAAATGGGTCTGTGGGGCAGCTGTTAATTCAAACTTCAAAATACGAATTAAATGACGGATTGATCGCGCAAATTCAAAATTTTGCAGTTCAGAATTTTCCCGATGGACAGACAAAAGCATGGAAATTCCTGCTTGGTCCGGGAGGCGGCTCTAAAATTGAAGCTCAGTTTACGGGTCCCGAAGCGCGTGTTTTGAGGCGTCTTGCCAATGAGGCCAAAGAAGTTATGGCAAATGATCCTGACGCAATCATGGTGAAAGATGATTGGCGACGTCAATTACCGATTATTGAGCCAATCTATTCGCAAACAAAGGGTGAGCGCGCAGGTATTACCCGTTTGGATATCACACAGGCATTAGAGGAGAATTTCTCTGGTCGTGAACGCGGCATTCTTCGTGAAGGCGATGATTTGATAAAGATTATTTCGCGCGCGCCAGAAGCTGAACGCATTGGGCCTTGGAGCATTGCATCCCTGCAAGTGTTGGGGGCGAACTCTCAGCAATCCGTGCCATTGGCACAGGTGCTCGAAAATATGAGGCTCACATGGAGAGATGCTAATTTGCTGAGGATTGATCGCGCACTTACAATTACAGCACAGACCGATCCAGGTCTTGGTGTATTGACTGCGGATTTGTTTGAAAGATTGCGGCCGCAGATTGAAGCAATCGAATTGCCTGAAGGGTATCATCTAGAGTGGAAAGGTGAATATGGGGATTCTTCGGATGCTCAAGGAAAGCTAGCCAGCACATTGCCGCTAGGATTGCTGGCAATGGTGTTGGTCGTGGTCTTTTTGTTCAATTCAGTGCGCCAACCTCTGATTATCTGGTTTGCTGTACCTTTGGCGATAGTGGGGGTTGTTGTCGGTCTTGTTATCACCCAGACTCCGCTTGAGTTTATGGGTATTCTTGGCTTGCTCTCATTATCGGGATTATTGATCCAAAACTCGCTGGTTCTCGTTGATAGTATTGATAGCAATATAGCGGACGGAATGCCTCGATATGAGGCTTTGTTAAATTCGTCGGCAAGTCGTTTGCGGCCTGTGACGATGGGGGCATTTACGACCGTTTTGGGTGTGCTACCGCTTTATTTTGATGCTTTTTTTAGGTCCATGACTGTTGTTCTGGTATTTGGTTTAACTTTCGCAACGTTGATTACATTGTTGGTAACGCCATCGTTATATGCGTTGATGTTTGGAATTCACAAAAATGAAGTTAGTAAGCCTATAGAAACTTCATTGCCTGAACAGGATGCGACAGCATGAAACATAACGCACTATCTGCACCGCTAATGCTTGTGCTCTCGACTTTGACTTTGAGCGGTTGTGCGTCAATGACATCGGCAGAAGACGTGAGCATGGCGACTCGTACAAGTATACCCCAATTAGATGATAACTGGGCGGGTGTTGCTGCGCGTGTGGGTGAAGTGGAGATGGGGTGGCTTGAAAAGCTCAATGATCCAACTTTAACCGCGCTTGTTGATGAGGCAATTGCAAACAATAAGAATTTAGAAGCGGCAGCTGCAGGTGTTGAAAGATCATGGGCTTTAGCTGGGCAAGCTGGTGCTGGTTTATCTCCAATGGTCAATATTGGTGCGAGCGGCGGTGGCGGCGGTGCTCTGGATGGTGCATCGGCGGCAGCTTTAGGGACAGAATTGACTGCGGCTTGGGAAGTTGATCTTTGGGGACGAATTCAAGCAGGCGTGAACGCCGCTACTCTCGGGGCGCAAGCAACCCAAGCTGATTACACTTATGCTCAATATTCTTTAGCAGCGGCTGTCGCGCAGGCTTATTTTTTGACGATCGAAGCAGGTCTTCAAGCTGATGTGACTGAAAAATCGCTTAAAGCTTTGACTGAGACGACACGAATTGTCGATGTACAATATGAAGCGGGGCTAGCGTCTTCTCAAGATTTGGCCCTCGCGAAATCAGATTTAGCGAGCACGCAGGCATCTTTGATTGCGGCGCAAGGTGCTCAACGAAGCGCGATGAGAGCGCTTGAAGTGGTATTAGGGCGCTATCCTGCTGCTGATTTGGATATAATTAAAGGGCTGCCGTCAGTGCCTGAATTGCCGCCTGCTGGAACGCCATCTGATTTGCTGGAGCGGCGCCCAGATATCATCGCAGCAGAACGAAATGTTGCGGCGAGTTTTGAGAGCTTGCATATGGCGAAAGTTGCTAATCTTCCATCCATTAGTTTGATAGGAAGTGTGGATGGCGCATCTTCTGATTTGGCTGATATTTTAAATCCTGCCAATGTCGCTTGGCAGGCTGTGACGAGTATCGCTGCACCGCTTATTGATGGTGGACGCAATGAAGCTGAAATTCTTCAGGCTAGTGCTGAACAAAAACAAGCAATAGCTGTGTATGGGCAAACTGCCCTAGATGCATTTAGCGAAGTGGAAGAAGCGCTTGATCAGAATGTTGTGTTGAAACGCAGAGTGGCAGCTTTAAGAGAGTCTGCTGATAAGGCTGAAGAAGCGCTTCGCATTGCTAACCTTCGCTATAATGAAGGCGAAACATCTTTGATTGATGTGCTAACCATTCAGCAACGTGTTTTCCAAGCTGATGCTAATCTAGTGAATGTGCAGCAATTGCGTTTGTCGCAATGGGTGAAGTTGAATTTGGCACTGGGTGGAAGCTGGTAGTTTTCTAAGTTTTGTGCATGTTTTGGTTCTGATTAAGTGCCTTTAGGCAAAAAACTTTTGCATTAGGCTTTATTCATTGAAATTTCTCTGCAAGTTTACCCTTGAAAATGAGGGAGGCAATCATGCGGCTATTACCGGTTTTATTTATGGGAGTTCTGCTTCCAATTCATGCGTTTGCAGCGCCGGAAACAAACCAAGAGAAAAGCACTATTCCTGCGGCTGAATATGGTGTGACACATGATATGGTGGCCGCAACGTCTGCTGAACGGATCGAGCATGACATTCGCAAACTTGCCGGATTTGGGACGCGTCACACGCTTTCTGACACTAAGAGCGACACGCGTGGTATTGGTGCGGCGCGGCGTTGGATAGAAGAAGAGTTCAAGACAATTTCCAAAGGCTGTAAGCATAAGCTGGAAGTTGTCACTGTTTCAGACATTGTGCGTCCTGATTTTCGCATCCCAGAAGATACTGAAATTGTGAATGTTATTGCTATACAGCGCGGGGCAATTGATCCTGACCGCGTGGTTATAATGTCGGGAGATATTGATAGCCGCATATCTGATGTGATGAATTTCACTGATGATAGCCCAGGCGCAAATGACAATGCTTCGGGAATGGCTGGAACGATGGAAGCGGCCCGTGTGATGTGTCAGCATGAATTTGCTGGAACTGTCGTTTATGCAGGACTTTCAGGGGAAGAGCAGGGATTATTTGGCGGCAAGATATTGGCTGAATATGCCATCGAAAATGGTTGGAAAGTCAAAGCGATTTTGAATAATGACATGATCGGCAATATTGAAGGTGTCGACGGGGTTATTGATAATTCAACTGCACGGGTTTTTTCTGAAGGCACATTGGTCGATGAGACTGCTGAGGAAGCAAGATACCGACGCTTTCGCGGCGGCGAGGTAGATTCGGCATCTCGAAATTTGGCGCGTTATGTCGATAAAATGGCTGATCTTTTCATTCCGAATTTGGATGTGATGATGATTTATCGCCTCGACCGGTTTGGTCGCGGGGGACATCACCGTCCGTTCAACGACTTCAGAATTCCTGGTGTGCGGATAATGGAAACACATGAAAACTATAACCGCCAACATCAGGATTTACGTGTCGAAGACGGCATTGAATATGGGGATGTGGTTGAGGGCGTAGATTTTGATTATGCAGCGAAATTGACTAGTCTCAATATTGCATCCCTTGCGAATTTGGCGGCTGCACCGCCTTTCCCAAGCAATGTTAAGGTGGAAGGCGCAGTTCAGCCAGATACGACATTAAGCTGGGATCAAGCCATTGGTGAGGAAGCTGCGAATTTGGCGGGGTATAAAGTGTATTGGCGGTTAACGGATCAATCTCAATGGCAATGGTCCAAATTTGTCGGCAATGTGGATAATTATACTTTAAAGGGCGTTGTGATTGATAATTATCTTTTTGGTGTGGCGTCTGTTTCGAAAGATGGTGCTGAAAGTGCTGTCGTTTTTCCTGGTTATGCGGGAAGCTTTGGTGAATAATTACCTTGAATTTTAAGGGTTTTTGCCTCGATAGAGATATAAAAAAGGCGATAGATCGGTAGTGATCTATCGCCTTTTTCTTTGTTGAACATCGAAATCACAGAAGGGCATTTCTATTCGACGTTTCGGAGGGGAAAGTGTTTCTTAGTTGAGCCAGTCTGGCTTCTTGTATGGAAGGTTTAGGTCGTTTGCGACTGTTTCATATGTAATGAAATTGTCTGCTACATTGAGCCCTTCTGCTAAGTGAGTGTCGTCATTTAGGGCTTGTTTTGTGCCTTTATTGGCGAGTGCGAGTGTGAATGGTAACGTCATATTGTTGAGTGCGTATGTAGATGTGCGTGGCACTGCGCCGGGCATGTTGGCAACACAATAATGCAATATGCCATCTTCAACAAAAATCGGGTTTTGGTGTGTTGTTGGGCGAGATGTTTCAAAACATCCGCCTTGGTCTATCGCGATATCAATCAAGACAGCACCGGGCTTCATGGTTTTTAGCATTGCTTTGGTCACCAGTTTAGGTGCAGACGCGCCCGGAATTAGAACAGCGCCGATGACGACATCAGCTTCTGCCACTGCTTTTTCTATATATGACGGCAGTGAGTATGCTGTTTTTAGCGCGCCAGCGAATTGAACATCTAATTCTGCAAGGCGCGGCATATAACGGTCAAAAACAGTTACGTCGGCCCGCATTCCAATGGCCATTTCAGCTGCGTGAGTCCCTGATACACCGCCGCCGAGAATAATGACTTTGGCAGGACGTACGCCGGGTACGCCGCCCATAAGTGTGCCGCGTCCACCATGTTCGCTGCGCTGAAGTGCGGTTGCGGCAGCTTGTGTTGCCATCCGGCCAGCCACTTGTGACATTGGCATAAGGAGAGGGAGGCGGCCTTGTTTGTCTGTAACGGTTTCATAGGCGATGCATGTTGCACCGGATTTCATCAAAGCTTCCGCTTGGGGTTTGTCAGCAGCAAGATGAAGATATGTGAAAAGTGTTTGGTGGGGTTTTAGACGCGCACATTCGACGGCTTGAGGCTCTTTAACCTTGACGATTAGTTCAGCCTGTTCAAACACAGCTTCTGCTGTTGGGATGATGCGAGCACCGACAGCTAAATAGTCATCATCTGAGGCTTCAATACCGACACCAGCATTGGTTTCGACAATCACGTCATGACCGTGTCGAACCAGTTCAGCAGCCGCTTCGGGTGTTAAACCAACGCGATATTCTTCGACTTTGATTTCTTTTGGAACGCCGACGATCATATTGTTCTCCCATTGATGTGTTTTCCCGCAATATATACTAATAAAAGCTGATATTCCAACTATTTGTTTTGCTTGTTGATGTTAATGGGCAAGAATTTACCAATTATTTAGTGTTGAAGGGCTGATTTGACTAGAATAACAGGGATTGATGATCCAAATGACGTGAATAGAAGGGCATTTTTGATACAAAAAAAGACGCTGCCGCAATTGGCAACGTCTTTCTTGTTTCCCCCCGAAGAAATGCTCTTCGGTTCAGTCAGTCCCCTTAGAGAGAACGACCGATTGTGAATACGATGTTGTCTTCGGCACCATCTGCATCGTTGTCATACCAACGAAGGTCTAGGTCGAAGCCAGAAACAGAGTATGTTCCACCGATGTTGTAGTTTGTGTACTCGTCAAAACCGTCAAGGTATGAACCAACACCAACGCTAGCACCAAATGAGTCAGAGAATGCAACACCTAGGTCAGCATTCGCATAGAGTGTTTCATTGTCTGGGTCGTATGAAAGCATACCTGAAATATCAGCTACACCCATGCTTTTTGATAGACCAGCATATACTTCGTAGAAGTCTAGGTCGCCATCGTCACTGTCTGGGTATGCGTAGTAGATTGCTCCAACATCAAAACCAAAACCTTCACCGAATTCGCCGCCGTAACCAGCATAGAAGTCAACTTCAAGGTTTGAATCAGTGTCGTCTAGGAAATCAATAGTAGATGCCCATGTACCTGCGTAGAAACCAGCATCAGTTGCTAGGTCAAACCCACCTTGAAGAGCAAGATCTTGGTTTGACTGAGACACACCGCGCCAGTGATAGTCTGTTGTCAAAGCAACGTTACCAGAAAGTTCTACTTCAGCTGTGGCTGTAGCTGTAGTGGCGATGGCAGCAAGAGCGATAACGCTGGCTGAAAAAAGGTTGCGCATGATCGGACTATCCCTTCAGATATGCGGTCTTTGTGTATAGCAAAGACATTCGAAATTATTTGCCCTGAACATGAAATGCTCAAGGTACGAACGGGGTAACTACGCGAAAGGCGTTGTTGAACTGACACAAACAACAACGCAGGCTTTACGCCATCACAGAGAGTTTAAGACAGAGAAAATATGCTGCTTTGCTCAGTTTTGAGGCGTCAAAATGACTGCTATGCTCGCATTTTGTACGCATTTCAGGATGATTACGCCTCAAATTGCGTTATAGATCAAAAGTTAATACACGAGGATTCTATCCACATGGATTAATTAACTGTCCAATAAGTAATTTTTGATTCTAAATCAGGTCTTGGACGCTCTGGCGGCTGCTGTATTGCCGTGCCAAGATATATATAGCCTGCGATTTTTTCATCTGCCGACATGTTCAAGACTTTGTTGAAGGCTTCAGAAAATGCGCACCATTCTGTTAACCAAGCTCCAGCCCAGTTAGCAGCATTTGCTGCCAATAGCAGGTTCATGCATAGGGCACCGGCTGATAATTCCTGTTCCCAAACCGGCGTTTTATGATTCACGTCCGGACTGGAGATGACGGCGACGCAAATAGGTGTTCTTAGAAATCGCTCTTTTTCCATTGTCAGGTCGGCGTCACTGATATCAGGACATTCATCTTGCTTTATGCGTGCTAGCTCTTCTCCCAATTGCACACGGGCATCGCCCTCAATGATAATAAAGCGCCAAGGTTCAAGTTTGCGGTGGTCGGGTACGCGAGATGCAATTTTAAGGAGTGCTTTGACGTCCTGAAGAGATGGGCCGGGACTAGACAGGCATTTTATTGGTGTCGAACGACGCTGTGCTAAAAAAGATAATGCGTCTTCGCTAGGTATAGTCGCTGGCAGCTTTTCATTTGGGGTGGGGGTGTCGGGGATAGAAACGGGCTTGGACATAAAGAAATCCTAAAATAAAAATCACAACCGTCCTTAGTATTGGACAAGCGCATAGTGTCTTTATAGGTAGTACATAACAGCGCTAGAACAAGCCTATAGATTATGTGTGCTGTGACGATCAATCTGCGTTTTCTTTGTCTACAAAAAGCAATTTTATGTCTTCTAAATTATCAAAATTGACCAAACGACCATTCAATCCGAGTTCAGATGCGGGATGGCGGATTAATTCTTCACAGACAAAATATGACACGCCTTGGATACGTGTTGCTGAATATGAAGCGGTCGCACCGACTGGTGTTCCTGCAACATATGGTGTGGTTGTGTTCAAGAATTTGGCGGTAGGGGTTTTGCCTTTGGATGCTGACGGAATGACGTATCTGGTTGGCCAATACCGATTTTCAGTGGGGCAATATTCTTGGGAGCTTCCAGAAGGGGGATGTCCGGTAGATGAAGACCCCATTCTTTCAGCTAAGCGAGAATTGTCTGAAGAAGTACAATTGAAAGCGAATAATTGGTTGCCTTTGTTCTCTAATGTCCATTTGTCTAATTCTGTCAGTGATGAAAGAGCGTTTGCCTATATTGCATGGGGGCTGTCAAAGTGTAACGAACATGCCGCAGATGATGTTGAGCAATTGAAAATATGGAAGATGCCAGTCGGACAAGCCGTTCAAATGGTTGTGAATGGTGAAATTTCTGATGGCTTCTCCCTTGCGATCTTGCTCAAGGCTGATCATCTATGGAGAGCAGGCAAACTTCCGGTGGAAGTCGCTAAAGCATTTGAAGCAGGCCAAGTATAGGCTAAGGAATCCCTACAACACTTATGTGTTGGTATCTTAAGGAGAGAGAGATGGCCAAAGTGGCGGGCAATAGCGTGGGATTAAATTCCAGCGTGTCTCTTAAAGGCAAAGAAGTACCTGTTTGGCAGAGATTGCGGTATGAAGCTGAAGAAGCTGCGCGCCGTGAACCAGCCTTGGCCGGTTTTTTTAATGCTGCTGTTTTGAGCCATGAAAGCTTGGCGCAGGCATTGTGCTATCAATTAGCACAAAAAGCGGGTGGCCCAGATATGAATGCGCTTCAGATCCGCGAAGTGTGTAAGCAGGCTTTTATTGAAGATAAGAGTATTTTGAGATGCGTTGAGCGCGACTTGCAGGCTGTTAGTGATCGTGATCCGGCTTGTCGAACACTCTTGCAGCCATTTTTGTTTTTCAAAGGTTTTCTTGGTCTGCAAACGCATCGTGTAGCGCATTGGCTTTGGCATCAAGACCGTGATGTATTGGCGTTTTTCATGCAGTCCCGTACGAGTGAATTATATGGCGTAGATATTCACCCAGCGGCTAAAATGGGCTGTGGGATCATGATGGACCATGCTACTGGTGTTGTGATTGGTGAGACGGCTGTGGTTGGGGATGATTGTTCCTTTATGCACGGCGTTAATCTGGGCGGAACCGGCAAAGAATTTACAGACCGTCATCCCAAAGTGGGTAAAGGTGTGTTGATCGGTGCGGATGCCAAGATATTGGGAAATATCAAAATTGGTGACTATGCGCGCATTGGGGCGTCGTCCGTTGTGTTGGAAGATGTGCAGTGCGGATGTACCGTTGCGGGTGTACCGGCGAAGGTTATTGCATGCATTGATTGTGAAGAGCCTGCCAAAGCGATGGACCATTTGATTGCACCCAAGGAATAGGGCTATCAGGCTTGGTGTTTCGAATAAGTTTGTGAATATCTGTCAAAACGTCAGAAACATGCCTTGTTGAACTAGGCATGAGGGGCTTGGCGCATTAGGGTGCGGCCCTGTTTTCGTGTGGTTGAGAGCTGCACACCATTTTTAAAAGGGAGAAGGACATGAGTCCGGAAGAATCCAAAAAAGTAGAAGCGTATCTTCAAAAAACGCTGAACCCGGCGATCAATCTAAAAGCGCGTCCTAAAACTCCTGATTCAGTTGAAGCCTATCTTGGTGATGAGTTTATCGCGGTTATTTATAAAGACGAAGATGAAGGCGAGATTGCTTATCAGTTGAACATGACAATCTTGCCGGAAGACGTTTAAACGTCTGATTTAAACGGCTTGTAGATAAAAAAAGGCGGCTCCATATCGGGCCGCCTTTTTTCGTTTGACTTGATGAGGGTTTCTTCTAGTCGAGTTTTGGGCGCTGTGGCGCTGGAATTGGCAAACCGTCATAATCAAGCTCGACAATTGGGTAGCCCAGCGTTTTGAGATCATCTTCGATGACGGCTTTGTCGCCTACAATCACCATGATCATATCATCAAGATTTAGGTGTTTCTTCGCCAAAGCATCGACTTCTTCTTTGGTCAGGCTTTGCAGGATTTCGCTTTGCTCATCTGTGAAACCTTCAGGAAGATCATAAGTGACGATCTGAGAGAGGAAGCCGAGCTTGTCGAATGGTGTTTCGTAATCTAGCGCATCGCTTTGTCCGATTGCAGATTTTGTAAACGCCAATTCTTCTTCAGTGATGCCGTTTTCATAATAGCCTGTAATTTCATTGACGAATTGCACGATGGAATCTGCTGTCGCATCTGTGCGAACGCCTGCAGATGCCGTGAACAGTCCTTTGACGTCGCTGCCGCTGAAGCGTGAGCGTGCGCCATATGTATATCCCTTGTCTTCACGCAGGTTTATATTGATCCGGCTGTTAAATGCGCCACCTAATGGATAATTCATAATGCCAGATTTGAAATATTCGCCAGTGGCATCATATTTTAGTGCGCGCTTACCTATGCGGATTTCAGATTGCGCCGCGCCTTCTTTATCAATGAGATAGAGTGTGCCTGCTTCCAATGCGGGATAGTTGAAGGAAGGCGACATGATATTATTGTCGCCCGTCCAATCAGAAAGTGCGCCCAAAGTGGATGTTAATTCGTCTTGGGATAGGTCGCTAACAGCGATGATAGACGCTGCGCCGGCTGTGTAATGATCAGCGTAGAAATTTTTGGCATCTTCCAACGTAATTGCAGAGACTGTTTCTTTCGTCCCCAGACTTGGGTGAGCTGATGGTGTGTCTTGTCCGTATGTGAGCAATGTGAAAATGCCGCTGGCGATGGCGGATGCTTGCGTTTTGCGTTGCTCAATGCCTTGAAGCGTTTGCTCTTTGATGCGTTTGAAGTCTGCCTCATCAAATTTAGGATGTAGCAATCGCTCTTTTACAATTGCCATTGTCTCATCGATATTTTCGGTGAGCGAGTGCACAGTGATTGTTGTAAAGCGTGCTCCAGAAGAAATGCCTATGCTGGAGCCTAGCTTTGCCAAGCGATTGGATAACTCTTCATTGGTCGACATTTCAGTTGCTTCACTCAGCATGTTGGCTGTCAGTGAGGCGATACCTAAATTGTCGAGCGTTTGTTGGCGCTCACCCGCTTCAATACGGATTTGAAGCGCTGTCGTTGGTGTTTCTGTGTTGATGGCACCAAGAATGTCTACGCCATTTTCCAGATTGGAAGTCCACATGTCTGGAAGTTTTACAGTGGGGTTGAAATCAGCGGCTGCTGGTTTGATAGATCTGTCAAAATCATCGGTGGCATAGCGCACTTCTAATTCTTCGGTGTTGTCTTCTTCAGGGATGTTGCGCTCATACATTGTCCATGTATCCGGCGCAGCAATGGCATCTGGTTGTCCTTCTGGGACGATGGACATGACAACAGCGGGTTTGTCTTTGATATATTGATTGTAAACGCGCATTACATCTTCTTTTGTAACATTGGAATAACGTTCAATATCTTTGGATGTGTAATTGGGGCTGCCTGTGAAGGTTTCGTAGAAGGCAAGTTGAGAGACTTTCCCCGAAACGCTTTCTAGCCCGTATATCATGCCAGATACGATGCCGGCCTTGACGCGTTCAAGGTCATCATCTTCCACGCCGCGCGTTTCAAATTCTTTGATCGAATCGCGCAGAATTTTATCCATGTCTGAGAGGGATTTGCCAGAAGCTGGGTTAGGTAGAGCTAATAGTGTGAAATTACACATAAGTTCTGCACATCCATGGCCAGCACTTGCTTGTACGGCTAGGCCTTCTTTGACGAGGTTTTTATAAAGAAGGGATGTGCGGCCTTCACCCATAATTGACATTAAAACATCCAATGGTGCTTCGTCAGGGTGGCGTGCATATACTGTTGGGATGGACATATAGATAAGCGGAAGAGCTACTTTATCTTCCATAGAAATATAACGATCAGCATCGAGTGTGACGGGTATATATTCTGGAGCTTCTACTTCTGGGCCGCGTGGAATAGACCCAAAATATTTGGCAATCCATTCAAGCGCTTGTGTTTTGTCTATATCGCCGCCGATTGTTAGCGTGGCATTATTTGGCCCATACCAGCGGGAAAAGAATTTCTTCAAATCGTTTAGATTGGCGCGGTTTAGGTCTTCGATGTATCCGATTGTGGACCATGAATAAGGGTGGCCTTCTGGATATAGAGCTTCACCAACACGTTCTCTTAGCAGGCCGTAGGGGCGGTTGTCGTAATTTTGACCGCGTTCGTTTTTGACAGTTTCGCGTTGGTTTTCAAATTTTTCTTCTGTCACAGCATCGAGAAAGAAACCCATGCGGTCGGCTTCTAGCCAGAGGATTTTTTCCAATTGGTTGGACGGGATAGTCTCATAATAATTTGTGCGGTCTGAATTGGTTGATCCATTCAACGTACCACCTGCTTCAGAGATGGTTTTGAAATGTTCTTCATCGGCGACATTGTTGGAGCCTTGAAACATCATGTGTTCAAAGAAGTGAGCAAACCCTGATTTGCCAGCTTCTTCGCGACCAGATCCGACATGGTATGTGATATCTGTATGAATAAGTGGGTCTGATTTGTCTTCATGCAGGACAATTGTCAGGCCATTTGGCATGAGATATTTTGTGTAGGGAATGCCGATTTCACCTTCGGCGGGCGTGAAAGATTCAACCAGTTCAATGCCGCCAGGAAGTGGCGAGGCAATTTCTTCAACCACTGAAGAGGGTGTTTCATTGGTTGCGGGAATATTACCCGTTGTGTTGATGAATGCACATGAAGACACACTCATCATGAGTGCTGCGATTAGCGTTGAACGTATTGCCATTGGTTGAACCTTAAATACTTCGGCGGCCGGATTTTCAGGAAATCCAGCGCGGTATGGTTAAATTCTTATTGTTTAACGGGTAAAATGGGTTGCTGGCAAAAGCAAGGCGAGAAGCTGACAGACAAGCCAAATGCAAGGCATTTACGTGTTTTGCTAGCTGAATTGGGCGATATGATTGCGAGACACCTAAGTTGAATTTTTGCTGTTATTTTATTAGAATAGCTTTGCAATGCTCAGGGAGGGACGCATGAATTTCTTGCTTCGATCTGGATTTTTTGTGATTGGTGCTGGCCTTTTGTCTATCAGCGCGAGCGGGGAACCAGCGCTTGCAACAGATGGTCGAGCGAAAATTATGGAATGTAATACACAGATGCGGGTGTTTGTTCAGCAAAGAGCAAATGATGCTGTTGCTGCGGCGGACAGATGTGTAGGAAGTTGCCGAGGTACATACGGCACAGATGATATACCGCCAGAACGACTGCAACGCTGTGAAGTTGCATATGAAAATTATCGCAAGGTTGCAGGTTTTTCTACAGCTGAGACGAGTGCGGCAATCAGTGAAGCTTTTCACGTGGATAGTCTGGTGGCGACTTTTTCAATCCGAACAACGCGGCTGGATCAATTTAAGTTAACGCCGCCGGGACAATCAAAAGAGGCGGAAATTGCTGAAAGCCGCTGTTATTTTAAACTGTCTGATGCTGCCCAAAAGGCTTATAATTTAAAGAATAGTCCTGAAAATCGCCAGAAGATAATGGAGATCAGGGCAAAAAATCAATTCGCAGCCTTCAAACTATCAGACATCAACTGGGTGGAAGATGGAACACGCACAAAATATGAGTGCACAGTTGAGCATTTAGAGATTGTGGGTGTTGAGAAGTTTTAAAAACTTATCCACGGCGAACGCAGGTCAGCTATATTCGCAGCATCAGAGCGGGGATGATATGGCATTCAGCTCAGATGATGTTTGACATTGTTAAATTATAATTGGCAAACCTTTCTTACCGGCGCTTCAAATAGAAACGCCGGTAAGGGAAAAAAGGTTTAAAGTGCAGTTAGCATTTGAGCGACAAGAGGGTGGCGAACGACATCTTCTTTCGCCAACCGGATCACGGATATATCATCCATATTTTCCAGTTTTTCAGCTGCGGGACCAAGCCCTGAAAGTTCTGGTAAAAGGTCTGATTGAGCAGGATCGCCTGTGACGACCATTGATGAATTCCAACCAAGACGCGTCAGCAGCATTTTGATTTGCATATATGTGCAATTTTGGGCTTCATCTATTACAACAAAAGCGTTGTTGAGTGTGCGTCCGCGCATGAAAGCAACGGGGGCAATTTCAATGAGGCCTTCTGCCATCATGGATTTGAGCGACTTTGCCGGAAGACGATCGGAAAGTGCATCATATAATGGGCGAAGATAGGGGGCGAGTTTATCTTCCATATCGCCGGGAAGGAAACCGATATTTTCACCCGCATCAACAGCAGGGCGACATAAGACGATGCGTCCAACGCGGCCTGCTTTTAAGGCGTCAACGGCTTTGGCGATGGCAAGGTAAGTTTTACCTGTTCCTGCGGGACCGAGTGCCATTACCAGATTGTCTCGGTCTATGGCTTCCATGAATTTGGCTTGGCCTTCAGAGCGCGGTGTTATGTTTTTTACAAAGCGTTGTTCGCGTGTTGCGTGGGTGTGGCCCGTTGGTTCTTCATTATTATTGTGATGACGCGAGGTCTTTTTTCGATGTTTGGGTTGCTCGTTTGCTGGATCCCATTTTCGCTCCAATAGATCTATATCTGGGCTGTGTCCTGCATCCTCGAAATATTCATTTGCGTCAAACTCTGCGCGCAAACGGCGTACATTGGATCGCTTAGCCATGATGTTCTCCTTTGGAATTGGCAAAATTAGATAATGCCGGACAGAAAAAAGCCGTAGGGCCAAATGGCGCTACGGCTGGGGTAGAAACTTTGAATTTTGAAGAGAGCCGTCCATTCGGCGCTGTTGCAGCAAAAAGCGGCGGAGGCAGGAATTCCCCGGATGTAGAAATTCTACCGGGTGGTGGTTTTCGACAGGGAGGCGACAATAGGCGCACTCAACAGTCCTCCGTTTCGATCTATCTTAGTGATGAAGGTCAAAGACAATCAAATCACTATTTCGAATCACACTACAATTAATCTACATAAACATTACCATGTTGATAATGACATTGGTGTGTCTGTTGTGGTTGTGAAGTGTTAAGGAATTGGGAGCCTATAAAAGTGGCAATATATAAACTGGATGCTAAAACACCTATCACTGAAGATGGCGTATGGGTGGCAGATACAGCGCAAGTCATTGGCGATGTGCATTTGAAAGCAAATTCAAATGTGTGGTTCAATGCGGTCATCCGTGGTGATGTGGAATCAATCGTTATTGGCGAAAATTCAAATATTCAGGATGGCTCAGTTTTGCATGCTGATGCTGGGTCGCCGCTCAACATTGGGAAAAATGTAACGGTTGGGCATATGGTGATGCTGCATGGGTGTGACATTGGCGAAAATTCGCTGATTGGCATCGGGGCAACCATCTTAAACAATGCGCGGATAGGTAAAAACTGTATCATCGGCGCACATGCTTTAATCCCCGAGGGGAAAGTTATACCCGATAATTCGCTTGTGATGGGAGCGCCGGGGAAAGTGGTAAAAGAGGTGACACCTGAAATGGTGCAGGGGCTGAAAGCATCCGCTGCACATTATGTTGAAAATTCGCAGCGGTTTGCCAAAGGTTTAGTGAAGATATGTGACTAATCGAATGCGACGCATATTTGCGTATCATTCGATTGGGCCAGCGTTTAGGGTTGAATGCGTAAATCCGTAGATGATTGACCAATTTGAGATTGATCAAATGGAGTCGTCAAATAAATCTCACTTATCCAGTTGCCATATAAAAGATGGGCGTGAGAACGCCATCGGTTTTGAGGAGTTTGGGTTGGATCATTATTCGGGTAATAATCAAAGGGTAAATTGACCGGAACACCACTGGCTTTGTCTCGATCATATTCTTCTTTTAGAGTGCCGCTATCATATTCAAAATGATTGAAAATATATAATGCGCGGTGCTTTTTGTCTTCGATTAAACATGGCCCAGTTTCATCGCTTCCTAGCAATGTGACAAGATTGGCCGCGTCGACTTCGTCTTGTCTGACTTCAGTCCAGCGGCTGACAGGAATGACACATTCATCGGTAAACCCGCGCAAATATTGTGATGCTTGCTGAAGGTTTTTTTGAGCATAGCAGCCAAAATATTTTTCTGGCAGTAGATGCTTTTTGACGTTGTGGAAATAATTGATCATCGCCATGCCGCCCCAGCATACGCCAAAAGTGGAGTGCACATTGGTCTGCGTCCATTCAAAAACTTGCTTTAGCTCGTCCCAATAGGTCACATCTTCAAAATCAATCTGTTCGACAGGCGCACCAGTGATGATCAGACCATCAAATTTTTCATCTCGGACTTCCTGAAAAGAACGATAAAATTCTGCCATATGCTCTGCAGCAGTGTTTTTGGTTTTATGTTCTGTCATGCGGATCAGGTGAAGGTCTATCTGCAATGGCGTGGCACCGATAAGCCGCGCAAATTGGTTTTCTGTTTGAATCTTTTTAGGCATAAGATTCAGCAACCCAATTTTCAGGGGACGAATGTCCTGCTTGTGCGCTGTATCCAGCCCGAGCACCATAACGCCTTCATCATTAAGGACGGAAAAAGCTGGGAGTGAACGGGGCAGGGTTATGGGCATTAGACTGGTCCATAGGAGATTTTTATTGTGACAGGAGCTTGATTTGGGCCGAAAAGATATCGGTTTCAACCATGTCAGCGATTTATTTAGCGCACACGAATGGGCGATGGTTCAAAGTCTGATAGAATTAAAGTGCTTAATCGTCCAGATCTGAATCCCAAACGCTTCGAACAGCAATGTCTGGCTCTACACCAAGGTTGAACCAAGCGAGGCGTCCTTTAGTTGCGTTGACGATGACAAATTGTTCGTCTTTGCCCATAACGGCGGAAAGTTTGTTGCGCAGCTGGGGCAGGGTGATGTTTGATCGTAAGACCCACATGTCATTGCCTGCGCGCGCAAATTTACCTGCTGCATTCAAGACTTGTTCGAAGTGGTGTAAATTTGTGAGAATTCTTCCGCTGATGAAGTAATTACAAACTGTTGGTGCTTGGTCTTCATTTTTGTTTTCTGAGGCAATGCGTGCAGTGTTTTCTGTATTGCCTGAGAAATTCCAGCGAATATTGGGATGTTCATCGGCCCGAAAGAACACATCATCTTCTCCGCAAGCAAGAAGTGTGTGCGCGTTGACGCGGCCTTCTCGGAGAAAATCAATTAATCTAGCTCTGGGATAGGGGCCATATATTGTACCATCAACCTGAACACGCCATTGAACACGTTTGATTTGGTCACCATTATTGACGTCTTTTTGTTGGTTGGTGGCATTATACATTATGAGATTCTATCCATAAAAGTCTGTTTGTAGTCGTCAGTTGTTATTTGAGAAACTCGACGGCAAATCCGTTTTCGACATATCGAGCGCAGCGGCCAGCTTTACGGCCTATTTGAACTCGAGAGCCGATTTCTGGTCGTGGACCTGATGTGCGAAGAGCAACTCCAAGCAATGAAATATCGATGACATTACATTGTGCGACAATGCCGCTTTCATAGGTTGCTATAAGTTGGCCTGACGATGTGCGGCGACGTGATAAGCGGTCATCTTCGAGGCCAAGGCTTCGTTGATTAACGATCCAAGTGAGCTGATCCACGAATTTGTCTAGTTTTTGCGGAACAAATTTAACGCTGACTGCGAAACCTTCTTCGGTTTTTCGGGCTGCCGTACCGGCTAATCGTCCAAGTTGATCAACATAAATGATGATTTGATCACCGAGATTGCAGGGCTCGTCAGTTCTAAGAGAGACGCCTCCACCGCAGAGATCAACTGTTTTGGCATTGAACTCATGCCCACCTTTCCAGAGACAACGTGCCGTTGTTTCATGGATAACACGCCGGAATCTACGGCGATCTTTTGCGCCAATATTCCGAACTAAAAGTCGATTTGTAGATAGGTCAGACATTCGATTTCCAACATGGTCGGGTTCATTCACCTGATATCATATTGTATTGAAGGTTCATAAAGTGTTGCCAGAACCTAAATTTTATTCCTGGAAATCTCTTTCAATTAGAATTGGCTTTTCAAGCTGAGGTAGAAGATAAAAAATGGGACTTGTATAAACAAGCCCCATTTTAAATGAATCATATCCGAAACTACTGCACGATGCGTAATGACGGCCCTGTGTCTCTGGGTTTCGGCGGATATAGGCTTGATATAAAATGCCGATAGATTGGACGACCTTTGAGAGCGGCTTCGTCAGATAATGTCTGATAGAGACACAAAAGGCGCGGACGTTCTTTATTGCCTGTATCTAAGGGCGAAAAAGAGATTTCAATTTCGATACTTTTACCATCCAGCGTTTGAGCTGTTGCTCGGATAAGTGATGGACTGGCGCATTCAATCGCTGTTTCCACAGCCGTTTTGACAACCATTTTGTCCGTGGCATTCCACAATGATAAGAAATTGTGTTCAACAAGTTCGCGTCCGAACAATTCTTGGATGCCAGCACCTACCATGCGAAGAGAGTAATCTTCGACATCTGTGCGCTGGACTATGAACAGGCGGCCAACGACGTCTGGATAATCATGGGCCATTGGGCCCTCGATTAAATGACTGTCCCCCCGCGACAATCTTTTCCAGGCTTCGATGATCGCTCGCGTATTCGGATGTGCTTTTAGCTCTATCATCAACTTTATTCTCTTTAAACTAGTAGGCAATTGCCTGTTTGAGAACGACATCGCAAAGAGTGGGCCAGTTTTTGTAACGGAATATTTGCTATTTTCGGGTCAATATTGGTCACCTTCAACTGATTGGAGAAATGCAATGCACCTGACGGATGAAATCGGGCGTATAAATTGCATGTAAGGGTTGAAGATACGAGGAGTTGCATAATGACCGTTTCAACAAGACACATTCCTTTGCGGGCTGCATTGGCCATTGGTGCTATTGGCGGATTATTGGTTGGCGGAAATGCGCTTGCTCAGTCAGGCAATGCACCAATTGTCAGGACGGCACCTGCGGCCGGCTCGAATGCGAATTGTTGTGATCTTCCCGAAAGCCAAATTGTGAAAGTTCCGGGCGTTGTTGCGCCTGGAGCGAGCGTCGTGATTGGTGCGGGCAATGCAGGTCGCGGATATTCCACTTATATTGAAGGTGGTCATAGCCAACAATCAAGCATCTATTATTTCAATCAAGGACATGGTGCGACTGTCGCACCATATGAGTCTAGCGTGTTGAATAATCTAAAAGTTGAAGGTGGTTTGCAGACCGTTACAGAAGAAATTGCTGTGACTGAAGAATATTGTGCGCCAGCTGAAGTTAGTATTCAGGCGCAACCGGTTCAGGCGGTGTGTATTGATGATAAGGGTGCACCACACCCTGCGTCTCAAGTTTTTGGAGAAGAGGCTATTTCTACTACTTATACAGGCGAAGTTTTCCGCTGTATGGCCGGAACATCCATGCAGGTAACTGTAGGTTCTTTTGCCAATAGTGATGCAATGTTCGATGGTGGACGTACTTTTTCTTGTAAAAAGGGTGAAGCTTTAACACATTCTGTTGGTGGGCAATTGAGTTGTGCGCCAGCTGCTGCGCAACGTAATTGTAATGAGCGGTCTTTGCTTCGTCGCTATGGACCAGGCGTGAAAACACTTCAGGCAAAATCACCATCATGTATTCCAAGCCACCGTACTGTTATGAAAGAAGTGGTGGTTGAAAAGCCGATTTCTAGTTCAGGTCGGATTGTGCTGGATGGTGGCGTTGGTCAAAACGTTTATTAAATCAACAAAGCAGACAAACAGTTAGAAGAATTTAGAAATCCGGCAATTGCGTACATCGCTTGCCGGATTTTTTGTGAGTTTACGCGTTTTGAAACTGTAGTGTTGGTTTTGTCTCAATAAAAAATCCCCGGCTCTGATAAAGGAGAGGGGATTTGAGGTTTGAAACCTAGTTTAGATCTAAGTTTCTATATGTATATTGAGAACTTGGTTTAATGGCTTCCTGCAACACTGTTTGTTGAATAATTGGCAGAGTTGCCGATCGCTACTGCCGAGCCATAAACATTGCCATTGTTACTTGTCCATGTCTGCCCTGATGCAATGATATTGCCGGAATTTGTTTGTGTGAGAGCACCGCCAGGAACAGCACTTTGACATGTTGCACATACATAGCCTGTATAAGCGTTACCGATCGCGGTTGAGGAATTTGTCAGGTTTCCTGCGCCGCCATTACCACCTTCAAAATCAGACAGAGAGATAACATCTCCCGAATTGTTTTGTGAGTAATAGGCATTTAAGTCTGAACCGATATTGGTTTGCAAGGCGGAGTTTCCCACCCCATATGCGGAAATAGCTGCATCGCCGCTCCAATCATTTAAAACCACTTCTGTGGTTGAGGTGATTGTCGACGAGTTGTTTTGGCTGCCATCGAGTTGGGAATAACCCCATGAATTGTCCATCACAATGTTGTTTCCCATGGCTTGGGAATTGGCATTAACATTGTTGCCTGCAGCTTGTGTTAAGTTCGTTTCGGCAGTCACTGTGTCGCCGGTTGAAGTTTGGCGTATATTGCCAAACACGTTTGAATAAACGGAAGAAGATTGATAGCTATTGCTAACAGCAAGTGTGTTCGCATTTGTGTCTTCAACTGAGCAACATACGGTCGCATCAACACTTGCGTCGACATCTGCTTGAGAGGTTTGGTTCGCGTTTGCGCGCAATGTTGGAGAATCACCTTCGGCAACAAGACGGCCATCAAAACCGATATCCTGAATATTAGCTGCAGATGTAGCGCTTGTATTCAATGTGGTAGCTGAAATATCGTTGACACTGGTTGAAGATGAAATACGATTTGCGCCAACGGTCTGGTTCATGCTGTCTGCTTGGAATTGACTACCTGTTGTGGAGTTACCATAAGACGTGGCCTCAGCCGAAGCTGTTCCAAGAGTGTTTAAGCTTTCTAGCGTTGCAGAAGCAGTTGAATCTCCAGACATTGTTTGTGTTGATTCAACATGTCCGTTGACGGCACCATCTCCCATGCCCGAGGCTACGTTGCCCAAAGCCAATGCGGTGGAGCTAACATTGTTACCATCTTCCTCAACATTCATATCTGCAAATACGTCAGCAAAATTAATTTGATTGTTTAGAATGCCGGGATCTGATTGTGCCAAAGCTGATCCAGACAGGCTCACCAAAAGGGCGCTTAGTGCGACACTTGCTGCAAGGTTTGTTCTTTTCATGTCTGAGACCTTTTAAATAGGCATTTGGTAAAGCGCTTCGCCCTGAAGTGTTCGGGCGAAGTTTATCGCCAATTATTAATTGTTTTTACGGCCGCGAAGCGTGACTTTTTTGGCGTTCTCGATATCTCTGTCGCGATCATCGTGCCAGCGAGATGCTTCTTCGCGTGTTTGACCATTATTTGTGGCGAGGTTTTCATACGCTTGCACGTAATTACCGGTGATCGAGTTTGTTGTTGGAACACCAATATTGTTGTTTGCCAGCGCGCCACAAACATCAGGGCTTGTGATACCGTATAAGTTGGCTGTCATTTCTAAGACAGCACGTTCGATGACTGAGCGGACAGCCAATTGAATTGGCTCTTGCGCGCGTTCACCAAGGCCGATGTCAAATACGTTATTGTTGGCAAAATCGAAAATTCCGGCTGAAATTTCACGGCCAATGATTTGTTTCTGGTAGGATATGACGTCGACAACTTCCAGAGATTCTGTTTCGACAAGGCGTAGATCTAATCCGACATTGATGACGAACATTTTTGCGCCGCCATTGCCTTTAGGGTCTTCAACGTCGCGATCCCCGATAAAGCCATCAATTCCAACGGAGCGAATGTTGGAGTTTAACTCTGTGATACCACCTACAAGGTAGAAGTCAGATCCCGGGATTGATCCCGCAGTGATTTTTCTAAAGTCTTGATCTGCAGCATCGCCGATTAGCTTGTTGTTGGCATATTTTAATTCCAACTCAGAGACAGATGTATCAAAACGCTCAACAAGGCGTGCACCAGCTTTCGCAAAAGCGGAAATGGCCATAAGGGAAGCACCTTGCGTGACGCGGCGACCACCTTCAAAATCTTCTTTACCAGTATAATCAAGGATCCGACCGACAGCGATACGTGGCTGGCCTAGACCAACTTGGTGAGCATAATCACCCATACATACAAGGCTGGTCGAATAAGGTGTTGGGTTTGCTGTGACCGGTGAGCCACCGATTGGCTTTGTGTAATTTCCTGATTTCGTTGCAACAGGAGATACACAACCAGTTACCATGAGCGCGCTTGCTAGAAGAGCGACTGATTTTTTAGCATTTTTGCGAATTGGGCTAGTCATTCAGATCAAGCTCCCCATTTAGAATTACAGTTTGATCGCCAGAATTAGTTTGGTGTGAGTCGATGACGACAATATTGTTGCTACCGTTTGTGATGACGTTGAGTTGGTTTCCAACAGCGGTAGAATTCCCAAATCCTTGATAGCTTCCATAACCCGCGCCCGCTCCACGAAAATTGTGTCCGTAGACGCCGCCAACGGAGAGAGAAGATAGATCATCTCCAACAACGATACGGCCATCTATAATGACGCGATTGCCATTTATGTCTCGTGAGCTGGCATCATAGTTTTGGCTTTCTTGCCCATAACTAAAGCCATAAGGGCGCTCAAACTCACCCGTGTATTGGGCGGCGGGGTTCGCAATAGCAGGAAGGACAAGACCTAGAGAGGCCATTGTTAATCCAACGATACCTGTTTTCATTCGGCGCAAAGTCATTTCGCAAATCCCGCGTACAATTATTTGACCGGGAATAAGCAATGATCGTGCCATAGCCCCAGATTGAATTTGCTGAGACTGTATATGCATATGGTTACCAAAAAACTGAATTCTTCTATTCACTTCTGCGCAAAATCAGGAGTCTTTGAACAATTTACAGTGAATAGTTTCTATAAGCGTCTCAGGTGTTAACTTTATTTCTTCTGGAGATAGGCTGGATGGTCGCCGCTATCGTTTGATTTTGTGTGTTGAAGAAATTGCGTTCAGCGTACAAGTCGTGAAACTGTTCATGTTTTCGTCTCGCTAATGTCACTATAGTGTGGGATAATGGATTTATAGATTTATAAAGGCGACCTGAGAGGAGCCTAGACCATGAGAAAATTATCCCCCCAAGGTGAGCAATCGGTCAACGAAATTGCTCAACGTTATGGTGTGAGCTTTGATGCTATTGCGACCATGTTGAATGCTGTTGCAAATGGCGGAGGCACAATGGCGCAATTTAGTCATCCTGAATTTGGTGGCTCTGGCCAATGGATGCAGGGCGGAATGACCATGGTGGGAGACATGTTCAATCATGGCCTTAAGGCGCAGGTTGATAATGTCTGTTACGAATTGTCTGGTTTGCTGGCGAATACTCAGCCATTTGCACCTGTTCCAGTTCGCAAAGCGCCGGCTCATCAACAAAACAATTCTTTTCAATCTCAAAGTCAGGGGAATGGATCTAGCTTTTATATGACGCAAGGCGGTGCATGGTGGCCCGAAGAGCTTGGTCAGCCTTCTGCAACGGGCAGTCAGAACGACATGCAATACGCCTATTTCCCGAATATGCGGCGTTTGGCGCTAAATGCATATGGAAGCGTTGGTGTGTATGATACGCTTGACCATAATATTGGTGGCTTTGGACAGCAGCAGAGCGGTGATGCATCTATCACATTTTCCAGCCAGTATGGAATCGTCTCGCTAAATAGTCTTCCACGGGTAGATAATGTGGTGCCCAAAGCTGAGGTAAATGCGGAGCCTTCATCGATTGAGATGCCAGAGACAATGCAGCAGGCCCCAAATGATATCGAAGAATCACAGCAAGCAAGTCCCGTTAAGGGGGATGCCAAAGAATCCGATATCTTTGCGCTTTTAGAGCGTTTAGCCGGATTGCGAGACGCGAAAGTTATTAGTGAAGATGACTTTGAAGCGAAGAAGCAGGATCTTTTAGCGCGTATATAAGGAATAATTGCCCAGCGAATGCAGGTGAGGGACCACTTTAGGCATGGTAATCTGTGTAAGGTTTGTGGATAAGCTGTGGAATCACGTAAAACCGGTAAAAAAGTGCATTATATTGATTGACGCTGTCTGACTTCATCCATATAGGTCTGCGCTCTTCTTCGACATGAGGATATTGGCAGACCTGACTGAGGTTAGTGAGCAATGTCCTATTGGCTAATTTGATCAGTTTACGGACTTGTTTAAATTAATTGAGAAAACATGTTGACGGGAGAAGATGCGGTCTTTATACGCTGCATCTCTTCGCTGGCCATTGAGGTTCTGAGTTCGATCTATTCGAATTTAAGTGTCTCAATTTTAAGTAATTTTCTGCTCTCCGGAGTTTTTAAAATAACTTAAAATAATTGGTTGACGGGGTGGGGTGTGGTTATTATAAGCCGCGTCTCTTCGCCGATCACGGGGTTAATTCTTTACTCTTTTAGGGTAATAAAATTGGCTCAGTTTTTAGTGGTTTTCTT